>NZ_DHYX01000001.1:0-14735 GCF_002414285.1 Clostridium sp. UBA5119
GAATAATTAAGATTTAAAATAGGACTGGGTTCTAAACCTAGTCCTTTTAAAAGAAAAATCAATAGGGTATCTTTAATGATTTTATAGTATGATGATTGCAAGGAATTATTTACAATTGACATAAGTGGAAACTTGTGATAAGTTGTTTAAGTAGCAATTGCAGTTAACGATATATTATCAAGAAAAAAATATTGGTTTTATAATAAAATTAAATACGCATAAACTAGGAGGTGTAGATTGTGAGAGTTAAAATAACTTTAGCATGTACTGAATGTAAACAAAGAAACTATAACACAATGAAAAATAAAAAGAATAATCCAGACAGGATCGAAATGCAAAAATACTGCAGATTCTGCCACAAACATACACTTCATAAAGAAACAAAATAGTTCTTTAAGAACTTGAAATATTTTGGGGATGTGAAAATTATGGCTGAAAAAGTTGAGGGTAAGGTAATTAACCCTAAAAAACGAATGAAGATAGTACAGTTTTTTATCGACTTAAAAGCGGAATTTAAAAGAGTAACATGGCCTACAAAAGATGAGCTTAAGAAAGCTCTTATGGCGGTAATATGCTTTTGTCTTCTTTATGCAATAACTGTAGGTTTGTTAGATGCTGGTTTTAAAAACCTTTTTAATTTGATTTTTAAATAATTTAAAAGGGAGGTAAGGGGACGGTAGAATTACGCCCCTGTAGCTATGACAGGAGAAAAAGCAAGATGGTATGTAGTTCATACATATTCTGGATATGAGAATAAAGTTAAGGCTAATCTTGAAAAAGCCATTGAAAATAGAAATCTTGAAGAATTCGTTCATGATATTCAAGTGCCTATGGAAGAACAAGTAGAAATCAAAGATGGCAAAGAAAAGGTTACATTAAGAAAAGTATTTCCAGGATATGTGATGGTTAAGATGGTTATGACTGATGATTCTTGGTATATTGTTAGAAATACTAGAGGAGTTACTGGATTTGTAGGTCCTGGATCAAAACCGGTGCCTTTAACAGAAGATGAAATTCACAATATGGGAATAGTTGAAAAACAAGTTACTGTAGATGTTGAAGTTGGAGAACAAGTGAAAGTTGTATCAGGACCATTTGAAGACTTCATTGTTGCAATTACTGAAATATCTATAGAAAAACATAAAATTAAAGGATTAGTTAACATGTTTGGCAGAGAAACTTCTGTTGAACTTGATTTTAATCAAATACAAAAACTTTAAGACTTAGTAGAATGATGTCTAAAAGACTAAGTTCTATTTAAGTGGGAGGACTTATAAAAGTCCGATTACCACAATATAGGAGGTGTAAACTCATGGCTAAGAAAATAACAGGAATGATAAAACTTCAACTTCCTGCAGGAAAGGCAACACCAGCACCACCAGTAGGACCTGCACTTGGTCAACACGGTGTAAATATTATGGGATTCTGTAAGGAGTTCAACGCAAAAACTGCAGATCAGCCAGGTATGATAATACCAGTTGTAATTACAGTTTACCAAGACAGATCATTTAGTTTTATACTAAAAACTCCACCAGCAGCAGTATTATTAAAGAAAGCAGCTGGAATAGAGAGTGGATCAGGCGTTCCAAACAGAACTAAGGTTGCAACAGTTTCAGCAGCTAAAGTTAAAGAAATAGCTGAATTAAAGATGCCAGACTTAAATGCTGCATCATTAGAGGCTGCTATGAGCATGATAGCTGGAACAGCTAGAAGCATGGGAATAGTAATCGAAGAGTAATTTCAATTAATTCGGTGGGAGGCAAAAACCGTTAATACCACAAAGGAGGATGCAAAATGGCTAAAATGGGAAAGAATTACATAGAAAGCGCTAAGTTGATAGACAAGAATGCTCTATACACACCAGCAGAATCTATGGAACTTACAATAAAGACATCAAAAGCTAAATTCGATGAAACAATAGAAGTTCACGTAAGACTTGGTGTTGACCCAAGACATGCAGATCAACAAGTAAGAGGAGCAGTAGTACTTCCTCATGGAACAGGTAAAACTGTTAGAGTATTAGTTTTCGCTAAAGGAGACAAAGCAAAAGAAGCAGAAGCTGCTGGAGCTGATTTCGTTGGAGCAGAAGAACTAGTAGATAAAATCCAAAAAGAGAACTGGTTTGAGTTTGACGTAGTTGTAGCTACTCCAGATATGATGGGTGTAGTTGGAAGACTAGGTAGAGTATTAGGACCTAAAGGTTTAATGCCAAACCCTAAATCAGGTACTGTTACATTTGATGTAGCAAAAGCTCTAAATGATATTAAAGCTGGTAAAGTTGAATACAGAGTAGATAAAACAGCTATAGTTCACGTAGGAATTGGTAAGAAGTCTTTCGGATCTGAAAAGTTAATGGATAACTTCCATACTTTAATGGATGCTATTGTTAAGGCTAAACCAGCTGCTGCAAAAGGACAATATATTAAATCTGTTACTGTAGCATCAACTATGGGACCAGGAGTAAAAATTAATCCAACAAAAGTGTTAGATTAATATTGCATTAAATTTTTTAATGTGCTATAATACAAAAGTTGAATATATTCCGTAGACAGTAGGTGCTGAAAAGCGTAACTAAATACCTACCGAGGATGCTAATAAATGATTTTATTGGTCTCTTCGTGTCTGCGGAGAGACCTTAATTTTTTAATATACAGTGAAAGCTGTAAGGAGGTGGATACACAGTGCAAAGTAAAAATAGATCTTTAAAAGAAGCAAAAGTTGCTGAAATAAAGGAAAAGTTAGAAAAAGCTCAAGGAGTTGTTCTTAGTGAGTATCAAGGACTAAATGTTGAAGAAGATACACAATTAAGAAAAGCACTAAGAGAAGCAGGTGTTGAATATAGAGTATATAAAAATACACTAGTTACATTAGCTGCAAAGGAATTAGGAATTGAAGGATTAGATCAATATCTTCAAGGACCAGTTTCAATAGCTTTAGGATATGATGATCCAACATCACCAGCTAGAGTTTTAAATGACTTTGCAAAAACTCATAAAAAACTTCAATTAAAAGCAGGAGTAGTCCAAGGTGAGTTATTTGGTGAAGCTCAAATTAAAGAGATCGCATCAATTCCATCAAGAGATGTACTTATTGCAAAACTACTTGGAAGCTTCAAGGCTCCACTTTCAAACTTAGCATATTTATTAAATGCTATAGCTGAGAAAAAAGGTGAAGAAGCAGCAGAGTAATTAGTCTAAGTAAGAATTTAGAAAACGTAGAGAAAATAAAAAATATAATTTAAAAATTTCGGAGGTGCATTTTAAAATGACAAGAGAAGATATAATTCAAGCTATAAAAGATATGAGTGTTTTAGAATTAAACGAGTTAGTTAAGGCTTGTGAAGAAGAATTTGGAGTAAGTGCAGCAGCACCAGTAGCAGTTGCAGGTGGAGCAGTTGCTGGAGCAGCAGCTGAAGAAAAAACTGAGTTCGACGTAGTATTAACTAACGCTGGAGCTGGAAAAATAAAAGTTATAAAAGTTGTTAGAGAAATAACTGGATTAGGATTAAAAGAAGCTAAAGATATAGTTGATGGAGCTCCTAAAACAATTAAAGAAGCTGTAAGCAAAGATGACGCTGAAAGCATGAAAGCTAAACTTGAAGAAGTTGGAGCTACTGTAGAAGTAAAATAGTAAGTCAATGGATTTACATTGTGGAGTACTTAATTTAAGTACTCCATTTTTGTAACAAAAGAAATAAAGATAACTTAATAAATAAGTATATTATATATTGACATTAAATAAAAATAATGATAATATAATTCAATGCGAATAAAGTAAATCAAGTCATGTATATGTCCATATTTAAGGGAGAAAGTTCTTCGTATATTTATATAGAATTATAATTATGTGAATATTTTTCTGTAAATTGGATAGAATTGCATGATGAATAAGTGTAAGTCCGAAACACAAAGTCCTAGGGGAAAGTGTNNGGGGTGAAAATTATATGGTACATCCTGTAAAAGTTGGTAAAAGGGAAAGAATGAGCTTTTCCAAAGTAAAAGATACGGCTGAAATGCCAAACTTAATCGAAGTTCAAATTGATTCATACGATTGGTTTTTAGCTGAAGGATTGCACGAGGTATTTGATGATATTAATCCTATACAAGATTATACTGGCAACTTATCTTTAGAATTTGTCAACTATAAATTGGATATGGAGAACATTAAGTATTCTGTTGAGCAGTGCAAAGAAAGAGATACTACTTATGCAGCACCATTAAAGGTGAAAGTTAGGTTACAAAATAATGAAACAGGAGAAATAAAGGAACAAGAAGTCTTTATGGGTGATTTCCCAATAATGACTGATCAAGGAACCTTTGTTATTAACGGAGCTGAAAGAGTTATAGTAAGTCAGTTAGTTAGATCTCCAGGAGTATATTATAATTATACTGTTGATAAGACTGGTAAAAAGTTATTTTCCTCAACAGTTATACCAAATAGAGGAGCTTGGTTAGAATACGAGACTGACTCTAATGATGTAATTTATGTAAGAATAGACAAGACAAGGAAGTTACCTATTACAGTACTTATGAGGGTAATGCTAAACTATGGAAGTGATGCTGAGATTCTTGAGGTTTTTGGAGAAGAAGAGAGACTTAAAGCATCCTTAGAAAAAGATAATACAAAAGAAAAGAATGATGCATTACTAGAGATTTATAAGAGACTAAGACCTGGTGAGCCACCAACTGTGGATAGTGCCATTTCATTGATAGAGTCTTTATTCTTTGATGCGAAAAGATATGATTTATCAAAAGTAGGTAGATACAAATTTAATAAGAAGTTAGCTGTTAAATGGAGAATTACTAATCAAATAGCTGCTGAAAACATAATTAATCCTTCTACAGGTGAGATTATAGTTGAAAAGGGAAGTAAAATAAGTAGAGAATTAGCTGCAGAAATACAAAACTTAGGTATAAATTCTGTAGACATTCAGGTTGATGATAGAGTTATAAGAGTTATAGGAAATAACTTTGTTGATTTATCTAAACATGTAAGCTTTGATATTTCTGAGCTAAACATTAAAGAATATGTTCACTATCCTACATTAAAAGCAATATTAGAAACATATCATAATGAAGATGAAATTAAAGAACAAATAAAGGCTAGCGCAAACAAGTTGGTTCCAAAACATATAATTAGAGACGACATATATGCTACATTAAGCTATGAATTGGGATTGGCGTACGGAATAGGATATGTAGATGACATAGACCATTTAGGAAATAGAAGATTAAGATCTGTAGGTGAATTATTACAAAACCAATTTAGAATTGGTTTATCAAGAATGGAAAGAGTAGTCAAAGAAAGAATGACTGTTCAAGATCAAGAAATAATTACTCCACAGGCTTTAATAAATATAAGACCTGTTGTGGCAGCTATAAAAGAGTTCTTTGGAAGTTCACAGCTATCACAATTCATGGATCAAACAAATCCATTATCTGAGTTAACACACAAAAGAAGATTATCTGCATTAGGACCAGGAGGACTATCAAGAGAAAGAGCAGGATTTGAAGTAAGAGACGTTCACTATTCTCATTATGGAAGAATGTGTCCTATAGAGACACCAGAAGGACCTAACATAGGGTTAATTAACTCATTAGCTACATATGCTAAGGTTAATGAATATGGATTTATGCAGACTCCATATAGAGTTGTTGACAAGGAAACAGGTAAAGCTACAGATAAGATTATATATATAACTGCTGATGAAGAAGATAATTATCTTGTAGCACAAGCTAGTGAGCCATTAGCTGAAGATGGAAGCTTCATAGATAAAAAAGTTACTGTTAGAGAAAAATCAGAAGTTATAATAGTACCAAGAGAGCAAGTTGATCTAATTGATATTTCCCCAAGGCAGATTGTATCAGTTGCTACAGCAATGATACCTTTCTTAGAGAATGACGATGCTACTCGTGCTCTGATGGGATCAAACATGCAAAGGCAAGCAGTTCCACTTCTAAAAACACAAGCACCAGTAGTTGGTACTGGTATAGAATATAAAGCTGCAGTAGACTCAGGAGTATTACCTAAGGCTAAGAATGCAGGAGTTGTATCTTATGTTAGTGGAAATGAAATAAGAATAAAAAGAGATATAGATGGTGGTACAGATGTATATAACCTATTAAAATTCAAGAGATCTAACTCTGGTACTTGTATAAATCAACGTCCTATAGTTGATAAAGGAGAAAAAGTTGACATAAATACGGTTTTAGCTGATGGTCCTTCTACAGATTTAGGAGAAATTGCATTAGGTAAAAATATTAGAATTGGATTCATAACTTGGGAAGGTTATAACTACGAGGATGCTATGCTTATATCTGAGGAACTAGTAAGAGATGATATCTTTACTTCAGTTCACATTGAAGAATATGAATCAGAAGCTAGAGATACTAAACTAGGACCAGAAGAGATTACAAGAGACATACCAAACGTAGGTGAGGATGCTCTAAAAGACATAGATGAACGTGGAATAATAAGGATAGGTGCAGAAGTAAGGTCAGGAGATATTTTAGTAGGTAAAGTTACTCCTAAGGGAGAGACTGAACTAACAGCAGAAGAAAGATTATTAAGAGCTATATTCGGAGAGAAAGCAAGAGAAGTAAGAGATACTTCACTAAGAGTTCCTCATGGAGAAGCTGGTATAATTGTAGATGTAAAAGTATTTACAAAAGAAAATGCTGATGAACTTCCACCGGGTGTAAATCAATTAGTAAGATGTTATATAGCTCAAAAGAGAAAAATATCTGTTGGAGATAAGATGGCGGGAAGACACGGTAATAAAGGTGTTATATCTAGAGTATTACCATTAGAAGATATGCCATTCTTACCTGATGGAAGACCACTTCAAATATGTTTAAACCCTCTAGGAGTTCCATCACGTATGAATATAGGTCAGGTACTTGAGGTTCATTTAGGATGGGCTGCCAGTGAACTTGGATGGCATATAGCTACTCCAGTATTTGATGGTGCTTTAGATACAGAAATTCAAGATTGCTTAGAAAAAGCAGGATATAATAGAGATGGTAAAACTGTACTTTATGACGGAAGAACAGGAGAAGCGTTTGATAATAGGGTTACAGTAGGCTACATGTATATATTAAAGCTGCACCACTTAGTTGATGATAAGATACATGCTAGATCTACAGGTCCATACTCATTAGTTACTCAGCAACCATTGGGTGGTAAAGCACAATTCGGTNNGTAGAGTTAAAACTTATGAGGCTATTGTAAAAGGTGAAAATATACCTGAGCCAGGAGTTCCAGAATCATTTAAGGTACTTATTAAAGAACTTCAAGCATTATGCTTAGATATTAAGCTTTTAGATGAGAATCATGAGGAAATTAAACTTAAAGAATCTGTCGATGACGAAGTTGAAGATTTAGAGGTAAACATAGAAGGTAAAGAGGATTCTTTTACTAAAGAACCTGTAAAAGAACTTATTGAACCAATAGATACTGATTCATCAGATGTAGAAGAAGATTCAGATTTTGAAGACATAAAATTAGATGATTTTGATGATGAATTGGAGCCAAATCTAGATTCAGGTTTAGATATTGATATAGAATCTGACCTAGACAGTGATTTAGTTTTAGATGATTTTAATGATGAACATTAAATTGAAGGGAGGATGTACCCTTGTTTGAATTAAATAATTTTGATGCAATACAAATAGGGTTAGCTTCACCAGAACAGATCAGAGAGTGGTCTAGAGGGGAAGTAAAAAAACCTGAAACAATCAACTATAGAACATTAAAACCGGAAAGAGATGGTCTGTTCTGCGAGAGAATATTTGGACCAATGAAAGACTGGGAATGTCATTGCGGTAAATACAAAAGAGTTAGATACAAAGGTATAGTGTGTGACAGATGTGGAGTTGAAGTTACAAAATCTAAAGTAAGGCGTGAAAGAATGGGGCATATAGAACTAGCTGCCCCTGTATCTCACATTTGGTATTTTAAAGGAATTCCATCTCGTATGGGATTAATTCTTGATATGTCACCACGTTCTTTAGAGAAAGTACTTTATTTTGCTGCTTATGTAGTGTTAGACCCAAAGGATACACCACTTGATAAGAAGCAAATATTAACAGAAAAAGACTATAGAGAAGCTGTAGATAAATATGGTTATGATGGCTTTGTAGCAGGAATGGGTGCAGAATCTGTAAAAGTTTTATTACAAGATATAGATTTAGATAAGCTTTCTGCAGAACTTAAAGAAGATTTTAAAACAAGTACAGGACAAAAGAAAATAAGAACTATTAGAAGACTTGATGTTGTAGAATCATTTAGAAAATCAACCAATAAACCAGAGTGGATGATTATAGATGTAATACCTGTTATACCACCAGATTTAAGACCAATGGTACAATTAGATGGTGGAAGATTTGCTACATCTGACTTAAATGATTTATACAGAAGAGTAATAAATAGAAATAATAGACTTAAAAAGTTACTAGATTTACAAGCACCTGATATTATCGTTAGAAATGAGAAAAGAATGCTTCAAGAAGCAGTAGATTCACTAATTGATAATGGAAGAAGAGGTAGACCAGTAACAGGTCCAGGAAATAGACCATTAAAATCTCTATCAGATATGCTTAAAGGAAAGCAAGGAAGATTTAGACAAAACTTGCTTGGTAAGCGTGTTGACTACTCTGGACGTTCAGTTATCGTTGTTGGGCCTGAACTTAAGATGTATCAATGTGGACTTCCGAAAGAAATGGCATTAGAATTATTTAAGCCGTTTGTTATGAAAAAGTTAACTGAAAGTGGAGTTGCACACAACATTAAGAGTGCAAAGAGAATGGTTGAAAGAGTTCAGCCTCAAGTATGGGATGTCCTTGAAGAGGTTATTCAAGATCATCCAGTATTACTTAACCGTGCTCCAACACTTCATAGATTAGGAATTCAAGCCTTCCAACCAATACTTGTAGAAGGAAGAGCTATAAAACTACATCCACTTGTATGTACAGCATATAATGCTGACTTTGATGGAGACCAAATGGCGGTACACGTTCCTCTATCAGTTGAAGCACAAGCAGAAGCAAGATTTTTAATGCTTGCAGCGCACAATATTATGAAAGCTTCAGATGGTAAACCGGTTTGTGTACCTACTCAAGATATGGTTCTTGGCTCTTATTACTTAACATTAGATAAAGAAGGCGCTAAGGGTGAAGGAAGAATGTTCTCATCACCAGAAGAAGTGATGATGGCATATGAAGTTAAGGATGTAGATATACATGCAGCTATTAAAGTTAAAGTATCTAAAATTATTAATGGGGAAAAACGTTATGGAATTATAGATACTACATTAGGAAAGCTTATATTTAATGAATCAATACCTCAAAATCTAGGTTTTATTGATAGAACTCTACCTGAAAATGAATTTAAATTAGAGATAGATTTCTTAGTGAGCAAGAAAAACTTGGGAAATGTAATAGATAAATGTTACACATTATATGGTCCTTCTGAAACATCTAAGATGCTTGATAATATAAAAGCAAAAGGATATCATTTCTCTACTATCGGAGCTGTAACAGTAGCTGTTTCTGACATGGAAGTTCCAGAAATTAAGAAAGAATTACTTGCAGATGCTGATAATACTATTGAAAAGATAGAAAAGATGTATAGAAGAGGATTCATATCTGAAGAAGAGAGATATGAAAAAGTTATAGACAAGTGGACAAAAACAACTGAGGAAGTAGCTGACGCGCTTATGGATAGCTTAGATAAGTTTAATCCGATAAATATGATGGCTGACTCAGGAGCCAGAGGATCTAAGAGCCAAATTAAACAATTAGCAGGTATGAGAGGACTTATGGCTAGTCCATCAGGTAAAATCATTGAACTTCCAATCAGAGCTTCATTTAGAGAAGGACTTGAAGTATTGGAATATTTCATATCTACTCACGGAGCTAGAAAAGGAAATGCTGATACAGCCCTTAAAACTGCGGACTCTGGATACTTAACAAGAAGACTTGTTGATGTTAGTCAAGATGTTATAGTAAGACAAGAGGATTGTGGAACTAAAGAAGGTTATGAAGTTAGTGAANNAAGTAATTGAACCACTAAGCGAAAGACTTTCTGGAAGATATAGTGCTCAAGATATAGTCCATCCAGAAACAGGAGAAGTTCTAGTTAAATGTGATGAGTATATGAATGCTGCTATTGCAGAAAAAGTTGAGAAAGCCGGCGTTAAGAAAGTTAAAATAAGATCTGTATTTACTTGTAACGCTAAAATAGGGGTATGTGCTAAATGTTATGGTATGAACATGGCAACAGCTCAAAAAATCGACATAGGTGAGGCTGTTGGTATTATAGCAGCTCAATCTATAGGAGAACCAGGAACTCAGCTTACAATGAGAACATTCCATACAGGTGGAGTTGTTGGAGCAGATATTACTCAGGGTCTTCCAAGGGTTGAAGAATTATTTGAAGCCAGAAAACCAAAGGGGCTTGCAATAGTAAGTGACTGTGCAGGTACAGTAAGAATGGAAGAAACTAAGAAAAAGCGAACTGTTATAGTGACAAGTAACTCCGGTGAAGAGTTTACTTATGAAATACCATTTGGTTCAAGAATTAAAGTAATCAATGGAGATATAATAGACGCTGGAGATGAAATCACTGAAGGATCAGTAAATCCACATGACATAATAAGAATTAAAGGTGTTAAGGGTGTTAAAAACTATCTTTTATCTGAGGTTCAAAAAGTTTATAGATTACAAGGTGTTGATATAAACGATAAGCATCTTGAAGTAGTTATAAGACAAATGACTAGAAAAATAAAGGTAGAAGAATCAGGTGATACTGAGTTACTACCAGGAACAATGATGGATATATTTGATTTTGAAGAAGCAAATGAAAAAGCTTTAGCACTAGGTGGAAAACCAGCTGAGGGTAAGATTGCACTATTAGGAATAACTAAAGCAGCACTAGCAACTGATTCATTCTTATCAGCAGCGTCATTCCAAGAGACTACAAGAGTTCTTACAGATGCAGCTATCAAAGGAAAGATAGATCCGCTTGTAGGATTAAAGGAAAATGTAATTATAGGTAAGTTAATTCCTGCTGGAACTGGTATGAATAGATACAGGGGAATTGAAATCTGTGAAAATCAGCCAGTTGCAGAGGTAGAAATTAACGCTTAATCTTAGAGTTAGTTCTATTGACATGAATTATATAAAGTGATAAAATACATTTTGTATGTGATTGATAAAATAGTATTTTATCACTTTATGAATTCAAATTATGAGGGGGGTTAGTATGGTGACTAGACTTGTTGGGGAAAAGGTTGTTGGAGTAAAGCAAACAGCTAAAGCCTTAAAGAACAATCTAGGTTGTAAGCTGTATGTTGCAAAAGATGCAGATAGCAAACTACTAGAACCTATACTTAAATTAGCAGCAGACAGATCCCTAGAAATTATAGAAATTGATACTATGAAAGAACTAGGTGTATTATGTGGAATTGATGTTTCAGCTGCAACTGCACTCATAATTTAAGGTTTGCTAATGACTAATTTATTATAGAATATCTATCATAATATTATTGTGTGAATAGATAAGCATTAGTAATTATTTTAAGGAGGTGAAATAATGCCAACTATAAACCAATTAGTAAGAAAAGGTAGAATGACATTAGCTTCAAAATCTACAGCACCAGCATTAAAAGAGTGTCCACAAAAAAGAGGAGTATGTACTGTAGTTAAAACAAGTACTCCTAAGAAGCCAAACTCAGCGTTAAGAAAAGTAGCGAGAGTTAGACTTACAAACGGATACGAAGTAACTGCTTATATTCCAGGTGAAGGACACAACCTACAAGAGCACAGCGTTGTTCTTATAAGAGGAGGAAGAGTAAAAGACCTTCCAGGTTGCAGATACCACATAGTCAGAGGAGCTTTAGACTCTGCTGGAGTAGCAAACAGATTACAATCAAGATCTAAATACGGTGCTAAGAGACCAAAACAAAAATAGGTCTTAATTAAAGAGTGCTATGCCTTCGAATTTATATAGATTTACATAGATTATAAGAGCAGAGCACTTTGCGGTAGAAATATCGAGTACCTATGAGTTAATTTTACAATGTTAAGGAGGGAAGAAAAGTGCCAAGAAAAGGATTTATTGCAAAAAGAGATGTATTACCAGATCCAATGTACAATTCAAAAGTTGTTACTAAATTAATAAACAGTGTTATGGAAGATGGAAAAAAGGGTGTAGCACAAAAGATATGCTATGATGCTTTCGATATCATTCGTGAAAAAACTGGAAAAGAACCTCTAGAGGTTTTTGAGGCAGCTATGAACAATATAATGCCATTACTTGAGGTTAAAGCTAGAAGAATAGGTGGAGCTACATATCAAGTACCTATCGAGGTTAGACCAGAGAGAAGACAAACATTAGGTATTAGATGGATGTTGCTAGCTTGTGAAAAAAGAGGCGAGAAATATATGAGAGAAAGATTAGCTAACGAGTTAATCGATGCCTCAAATAACACAGGAGCTGCAGTTAAGAAGAGAGAAGATACTCATAAAATGGCTGAAGCAAATAAGGCTTTTGCTCATTACAGATACTAATACAAGAACTGTTTTGGCTAAGGCCAAAACAGTTTTGTCGAATTTAAAATTACTCGCTAAGAGGAGGAAATAGGAATGGCTAGAAAATACCCTTTAGAGAAATTCCGTAATTTCGGAATTATGGCTCACATAGATGCAGGTAAAACTACAACAACAGAGCGTATTTTATTTTATACTGGTAAAACTCATAAGATAGGAGAAACTCATGAAGGTGCATCTCAAATGGACTGGATGGTTCAAGAACAAGAAAGAGGTATAACAATTACTTCTGCTGCAACTACATGTTTTTGGAAAGATCATGAATTAAATATTATAGACACTCCTGGACACGTAGATTTTACAGTTGAGGTTGAGAGATCATTAAGAGTTCTAGATGGAACTGTTACAGTACTTGATGCTAAGAGTGGAGTTGAGCCACAAACTGAAACTGTTTGGAGACAGGCAGACAAGTATGGTGTTCCAAGAATGATTTATGTTAATAAAATGGATGCTACTGGTGCTGATTTCTTCAGATGTATTAAAACTGTAAGAGATAGATTAAAGGCTAATGCAGTGCCAATACAAATTCCAGTAGGTGCAGAAGAGAACTTTAAGGGAATGATAGATTTAATAGCTAATCATGCTATCATAACTTATGATGATTTAGGAACTGATGTAAGAATTGAAGAAATTCCAGCAGAGTTAGCTGATAAAGCTGAAGAGTATAGAATGGCTATGATAGAAGCTATAGCAGAAACTGACGAAGCGTTAATGGAGAAGTACCTTGAAGGTGAACAGATCACTGAAGAGGAATTACATGCTGCATTAAGAAAAGCTACTATAGCAAATGAAATAGTTCCATGTATATGCGGATCATCATATAAAAACAAAGGGGTTCAAGAAATGATAAATGGCGTTGTTGCTTATTTACCATCTCCACTAGATATCCCTGCTGTTAATGGTACTACATTAGATGGAGAAGAAGATTCAAGAGAAGCATCAGATGAAGCGCCAATGTCTGCTTTAGCATTTAAAATTGCTACTGACCCATTCGTAGGAAAACTTGCATTTACAAGAGTTTACTCAGGTATAATGAAAGGTGGTACTTATGTACTTAATTCAACCAAGGGTAAAAAGGAAAGAATTGGAAGACTTGTTAAGATGCATGCTAACCATAGAGAAGAAGTAGAAGAGTTAGAAGCAGGTGAAATCGGAGCAGTTATTGGACTTAAAGGAACTACAACAGGAGATACTTTATGTTCAGAAGATAAACCAATAATTCTTGAATCAATGGAATTCCCAGAGCCAGTTATATCTGTAGCTATTGAGCCAAAGACAAAAGCTGGTCAAGAAAAACTAGGAATAGCTTTAGCAAAACTTGCTGAAGAAGATCCAACATTCAAAACTTATACTAATCAAGAAACAGGTCAAACAATCATCGCTGGTATGGGTGAGTTGCACTTAGATATTATAGTAGATAGATTAACAAGAGAATTCAAAGTTGAATGTAACGTTGGTGCACCACAAGTTGCTTATAAAGAAACAATTAGAAAAGCTGTTAAGGCTGAAGCTAAATATGCTAAGCAATCAGGTGGTAAAGGACAATATGGTCACTGCGTAATAGAAATGGAACCAATCGAAGGTGAATATGTATTTGAAAATGCTGTTGTAGGAGGAGCTATTCCTAAAGAATATATTGCTCCAATTGATAATGGTATAAGAGAAGCAGCTAAGAATGGTATAATTGCTGGTTATGAGACTATAAACTTTAAGATTAGACTTGTACACGGATCATACCACGAAGTTGACTCATCAGAAATGGCATTTAAAATTGCTGGATCTATGGCATTTAAAAATGCTATGGCTAAAGCTGACCCAGTATTACTTGAGCCAATGGAAAAAGTTGAAATTACAGTTCCAGAAGAGTACATGGGAGATGTAATGGGAGATGTAAACTCAAGAAGAGGAAGAATTGATGGTATGGAAGCTATTAATGGAGCTCAAATTATTAGAGCCTTCGTTCCATTATCTGAAATGTTTGGATATGCAACTACTTTAAGATCAAAAACACAAGGTAGAGGTGTTTACTCAATGGTATTTGATCACTATGAAGAAGTTCCAAAGAGTATTCAAGAGCAATTATCTAAAAAATAATTAAGAATATATAAAAAGTGAAAATAAAAATGT
>NZ_DHYX01000116.1:0-3580 GCF_002414285.1 Clostridium sp. UBA5119
AAAGGAATACTTAAAACAATAATATTGTTTTAAGTATTCCTTTATTTAATGTATTATAAAATATATAAAGATATTAATCGTAGGATAGGAGTAGATTACTAATGAATATAAAAGAAGAAAAAAGGCAACTTCGTAATAAAATTATGAAACGTATTGCTGAATTATCAAAGGATTATACGTTAGAAGCAGATAAGAAAATTTATGAAAAAGTAATAAATCTTAAGGAGTATAAAGAAGCAAAGATTATATTTTGTTTTGTAAGTACAGAAGATGAAATTAATACAAGAAATATCATAGAGAATGCATTAGAAAGTGGTAAAAGAGTTGGAGTTCCCAAATGTATAGGTAAGGGGATTATGGAGGTACATGAAATCAAGGGCTATAAATCTTTAAAGGATGGAAAGTATGGGATATTAGAACCTAAGGATGAATGTCCATTAATTAGGTCAGAAGAAATAGATTTTGCTATAATACCTTGTGTTTCTTGTAATATGGAAGGATACCGTCTAGGTTATGGAGGAGGATTTTATGATCGCTACTTAGAACATGCTACCTTTACTACAGCTGTTATATGTAGAGAAAAGATTACTTGTGATTATATTCCTTATGATGAACATGATGTGAAAATTCATAAAGTGATTACAGATAGATAAATTAAGATAATTCTATTTTGAAATTTTACTAACATAAATAGCTTTTCTCCATATAATAACTATGGATAATATTTTTTAGGAGAAAATTATGGGAAGAGGTTTTATAAAAGTAGAACTTTTTACTGCAAGAGAGGTGGTACCTGTTTCAGGCGGAAATATATTTATTTTAAAAAGCACTTCAGTAGATTTTGATAAAGGGCGTATATTAACTACAGATTCTAGCGGGATAACGAAAATATTAGAAGTAGATACACCAGATATTGAACTATCAAAAAGTAAGGATTCTGAGCAAATACCATATTCAGTATATGATTTATATGTTAGAGCTCCTGGATATAAGGATGCAGTGGTAGAAGGGGTTCAAGTTTTTCCTAATGAAGTATCAATACAACAAGTAGAAATGATACCTACTACTAAGGAAAGAGAATTCTTAGAGGAATTAGAGCATAATTATATTCCACCACATCAGTTGATAGAGGAAATGCCTAGAGTTCAGGTAGAGGAGAAAGAGCCAATTTTTCAAAGCAAGGTGTTGATAAGACCATATATTCCGGAATTTATAACAGTA
This sequence comes from Clostridium sp. UBA5119, assembly GCF_002414285.1. Taxonomy (NCBI): domain Bacteria; kingdom Bacillati; phylum Bacillota; class Clostridia; order Eubacteriales; family Clostridiaceae; genus Clostridium; species Clostridium sp. UBA5119. Next base: position 1,222 of record NZ_DHYX01000116.1, read on the forward strand.
CATTTGGGTGCACCATCATCCTATGCAGAAAATGTTACTGTAAGATTTCCAGAATATATAAAGAATGTGGCATCTAGTGAAATATATCCTACTTGGCCAGAGGATGCTATAAAAGCCAATATATATTGTCAAATTTCCTTTGCATTAAATAGGGTATATACGGAGTGGTATAGAAATAAGGGGTATAACTTTCACATAACTAACTCTACAGCTTATGATCAGTACTTTATTAAGGGAAGAAATATTTTTGAGAATATTAGTAGAATTGTAGATGATATATTTAATGAATATATTACTAGAGAAGGTTATATGGAACCACTATTGGCACAATATTGTAATGGTACAACTGTAACTTGTAAGGGGTTATCACAATGGGATACTGTAAAACTTGCTACGGATGGATATGAAACTATGGAGATACTAAAAAATTACTATGGTGATAATATTGAACTAACAAAAACTAATGATATAAGAGGTATAGAGGAATCCTATGGTGGAACTCCGTTAAATCTTAATAGTACAGGAAGTGATGTAGAAACAATTCAAAGACAAATAAATAGAATTTCTAATAATTATCCAGAAATACCTAAAATAGAACCTGTAGATGGAGTGTTTGGATCAGAGACAGAATCATCTGTAAAGGCATTCCAAAGAATATTTAATTTATATGCAGATGGGATAGTTGGAAAATCAACTTGGTATAAAATATCAGGAATTTATGTAGGAGTTAAAAGATTAGCAGAATTAGAGTCAGAAGGAGAAAAATTAGAAAGTACAGGAGAGTATCCTGGATATTTATTAAAGCAAGGCTCCACAGGTGATGCTGTATCTCAAATGCAATATTTCTTAAATTTTATATCTCAATATTATAAAGAAGTACCTCCAATTAATGGAGATAGTATTTTTGGTATAAGTACCTTAGATTCAGTAATACAATTTCAAAAGAAATTTGGACTAGATGTAGATGGAATAGTTGGAAAGCAAACTTGGGGTAAAATATACTCTGTATATAAAGATATAATTAATGGAAGTAATAAGCCAGAAGGCGATGGATATGAGTATCCAGGATATATATTAGAACAAGGTTCTAGAGGAAAGGTCATAAGTAAATTACAAACCTACTTAAGCGCTATATCAGATAAGTATCCCTCTATAAAAAATATAAATGTGGATGGGATTTTTGGAAAGGCAACAAATCAAGCAGTTATAGATTTTCAAAAGTGCTTTGAATTGGATTCTGATGGTATAGTTGGGCCATTAACTTGGGAGAAGATTGTACAAGTATATCAAGATATTTAATTTAGGAACAATATGATAATTAAGATAAAGCTTATTCTATGGATTTAAATTCCATAGGATAAGCTTTTAATTGTATATAATTTACAATTTGTTTAATTGTTTTGATTATTTTACATAGTATACTATATTTAGAAAATAAATACTTTAGAAAGAAGGTAAAATGCATTGAAGATTATAAAAAGAGTAAGAGCTAAGGATAAAAACTATTCAATAAAAGGGAAATCAGTAATTCTGAGAACAGTATTATTTTTTACACTATGCATTTTAACAGTATATATGTCAGCTATTTTAAATTCCTATGCACCACAGCAGATATCACTATTGAGTTATAAGAAATTAAATAATGAATTAAAAACTCACAAAATTAATGAACAATCTAATAAAAGCTACAAGTTTATCTCTATACCCTATATAAGTCAAGCAGGAGAATATCCAACAGGATGTGAGGTTGTAAGTACATCTATGATACTAAAATATTATGGATATAATATATCTGTTGATGAGTTTATAGATGATTATTTAGAGAGCTCATTTTTAGAAGAAGTTAATGGAGATTTATATGGTCCCAATCCTAATGAAGCTTTTGTTGGAGACCCAAGAAGTGTATATAGTTATGGATGTTATGCCCCTGTAATTGTTAATTCATTAAATGAAATTTTAAGAAAAGAGCATTCAGTAAAAAATACCACAGGAAGTGAGTTTAATGAACTTATAGAAAATTATATAAATAAAGAAATACCTGTGTTAGTTTGGACAAGTCTTAATTTACTTCCTACTGAATCAGGTGAAGAATGGTATCTGCGAGAATCAGGGGAGAAGTTTCAGTGGATAAGTAATGAGCATTGTATGGTATTTGTAGGTTATGATAAAGATAAATATTATTTTAATGATCCCTATGAAGGTAATGGGGTAGTTGGCTATGATAAGAAGTTAGTTGAAAAAAGATTTAAGGAATTGGGAGATCAATCAATAGTTATTTTAAATAATAAGTTAATGAATAAAATATATTGACATAAACATGGAGCTTATACTTTAATATTATTAAAGTATAAGCTCCATG
>NZ_DHYX01000093.1:0-19972 GCF_002414285.1 Clostridium sp. UBA5119
ACCTGTTACAAAAATATACTTACTATTCATGTTATCTTCTCCCATACAATTTATTTTTATATTTTATTAGTTTACTATTGACTTTTAATCTACACATTTGTATAATAATAATTACCCTATAAATAATATGGGGTAGTCTGTACTTTTTACATAGAATTTATATTACCACACTTCCATGTATATGGCTAGTGTTTTTTGTCACTTTATATATTTAACTTAATAATTTAAAATATAGATTATTGTTAGCATAAATCTAACTAATTTACATATTAATATGTGAGGCTATCTTAGAATAATAAAAATATTCTAAGATAGCCTCACTTTTAACTATTTTTTTAATAATCCGCACTTTAATAATTAAATTTATTACGATTCATTTCTTCATCATATAAAAATTAAATATACAAATCAACTTATGAATTAAAGTAAATTTATATTATTCTCCTTACAAATTTTCATATTTTTTTCATCCCATGTAGTAGCTTGAACTTCCCCAATATGAGCTTTGTTTAAAAAAAACATGCATATTCTTGATTGACCTATNNGACCTATTCCTCCTCCAATTGTATATGGAAGTTCTCCTGCTAATAGTCTCTTATGAAAATCTAGACGTCTTCTGTTATCATTACCTGACACTGTTAATTGATAATCAAGGGCTTTTTCATCTACTCTTATTCCCATTGATGAAAGTTCTACAGCCCTATCTAATAAAGGATACCAAAATAATATATCTCCATTTAAATTCCAATCGTCATAATCCGGACTCCTACCATCGTGCTTTTCTCCCGATTTTAACACTCCCCCTATTTTCATTATAAATACAGCGCCAAACTCCCTACATATTTCATCCTCTCTTTCCTTAGAAGTAAAATTTGGATAAATGTCTTCTAGCTCCTGGGTAGTTATAAAATGTATTTCTTTTGGTAAGGGATTTTCTACCTTCATTAAATTTTTATCAACAAATTCTTGAGTTTTCTTAAATACCTTATAGATTTTTCTTACAATACCTTTTAAATATTCTTCATTTCTATCTTCTTTTTTTATTACCTTTTCCCAATCCCATTGGTCTACATAAACTGAATGTAAATTGTCTAGCTCTTCATCTCTTCTTATAGCATTCATATCTGTATATAAGCCATCTCCAACTTGGAAGTTGTATCTATGTAGACTCATTCTTTTCCATTTTGCTAAGGAGTGTACTATTTCAACATTTTCTCCTGTTGCCAGCAAGTCAAATACTACTGGCCTTTCAACTCCGTTTAAATTATCATTTAATCCACTTTGAGAGTCCACAAACAATGGAGCTGAAACTCTAGTCAAGCTAAGACTTTCTGATAAAGTCCTTTCAAAAAAATCTTTTATCTTCTTTATGTGTACTTCTGTTTCTATTAATGTGGCATTGGATTTATATCCTTTCGGAATAACAATTCCCTCTATCTTCATAATAATTCCTCCTTAGATTTTAAGTTTAAAGTTAAAGAGTTGATAAAGTTTATGGGCCCATACTTTATCTTTTTTATTTATATATAATAAAAAAACTCTCATCCCTATATAAAAATATAAAAGGACGAGAGTACTACTCACGTGTTACCACCTTAATTCATTGCTACTTTACAATAACAATCTCTTCAAGTACGTCAATTAATGCAAATTGATTATACTCTAGCACTATATCGGGTGCAGATCCGGTACTGCCTACTGGTTGTTATCTTTCGGAGCACTGCTCAGAGATGTTATTCAAATTAACTTACTCTTCCACCTCTCAGCTTATGGGGAATTCTCTGTAAAGATACATTAATTTTACTTCTTCTCTTCAACGCTTTCTACATTTCATTTTTTAAATAATATCACAATTAATTTGTTTTGTAAAGTACTTTTAAAATGCTATCTCAAAATTTCTTTTGAGATAGCATTTTAATTTTTAAGTTCTTTTTATTTATTTAATTACTCTACATAAGCATCTCTAAATTCCATTTGTCCTAATGGTGACTTATAAGTTCCTTTAACATTTTTGTCTATACATAATACATTTGTATAATAGTATAGTGGTAGAATTGGTGATTCATCCATTAAAATATCTTCTGCTTTGTGTAATAATTCTGTTCTCTTAGCGTCATCTAATTCTACTTTAGCTTGAGCTATTAACTTATCATATTCTTTATTTGAATATCCTGCATTATTTTGTCCATTACCAGTTGTCCACATATCTAAGAATGTCATTGGATCATTATAATCTGCTATCCATCCATGTCTAGCCATAGAATATTGGAAATTATTTCTTGTATCTTGGAATACTGCCCACTCTTCATTCTTTAACTCTACATTAATTCCAAGATTTGTTTTCCACATATCTTGTACTGCTTGAGCTATATTTTGATGACCTTGATCTGTATTAAAAGTAAATGTTATTGTAGGTGCTCCTTCTCCATTTGGATATCCAGCTTCTGCTAACAATTTCTTAGCTTCTTCAATATTTGCACCCTTTGATGAATAATCCTTTTGAAACTCTTTTCCTATTGAATCAAGAATACCTGCTGGAACATAGCTAGTTGCTGGTGCTTGACCACCTTGAGCTACCTTATCAACTATTAGTTGCCTATCTATAGCTAGTGATAAAGCTTTTCTAAACTTAGGATTACTTAATGCTTCAGCTGCTTTAGGGTCTACATCCTTAGCTTTGTCTGATACATTTATTACATAGAAGTAAGTTCCTAAATAAGGATATATTTTTGCTGTTCCTTCATCTAATAATGTAGGAATTTCAGCCTGAGGTGGTGATTCTATTACATCTATTTCTCCACTCTTAAAGGCATTTAAATAAGTTATTTGATCATCTATTAATTTTACTTCTAATGTCTCAAGTTTCACATTTTTAGCATCCCAATAATTTTCATTTTTTACAAATGTAATACTTTCCTTTTCTTTCCATTCAGACATCTTAAATGGTCCATTAGATATATATGTGTCTGGCTTTAATGTCCACTTTTCTTCATTTCCTTCTATAATATCTTTTCTAACTGGGAAATAAGTTGGGAAAGCTGCCAAGGATAGGAAATATGGAACTGGAGCTTCAAGAGTTACTTCTAAGGTGTTATCATCTATAGCTTTTACGCCTACATCCTCTGCTGTAGCAACCTTATCTTCTACTTTTTCCTGATTATAGTATGCAGCCCCATTTTTTATATAGAAAAGTTGATATGCATATTCTGCTGCCACTTCAGGATTTAATGCTCTCTTCCATGCATATTCAAAGTCCCCAGCTACTACCGGTTTTCCATCTGACCATTTAGCATCCTTTCTTATATGGAAAGTATATACAGTTCCATCATCAGATACTTCATACTTTTCAGCAGTTCCTGATACTATTTGAGAATTTTCATCCTCTCTCATTAACCCTTCGAAAGCATTGTGAATTATTGTTGAACCATCTACTGCTGAATTTAGTTGTGGATCGATAGTTTTAGGATCTGCACCTAAATTATATACTATTTTTTGTTCTACTGTTTCTTCTACCACAGGTGTATTGCCATCACCAGGTTTTTCTCCTTCATTTTCTTTAGTCTTAGTACATCCTAAAAGTAATGTACCTGTCATTATTGCAGTCATTATCAGTGCCATTATTCTAGTTTTCTTCATTCATTGACCTCCTTATTAAATTAATTAATTTATTTTAAAATAAATGACAAGCTACGCAATGGCTAGGAGATACTTCCTTTAAAATCGGCTCCTCTTCACCACAGATTTGTTTTGCATATTTACATCTAGATTTAAATCTACATCCTGGTGGAGGATCAATTGGAGATGGAATATCTCCCTCTAAAATTATTCTTTGTCTTCTTTTAGCTTCATCCGGATCAGGAATTGGAATTGCAGATAGTAATGCATTGGTATAGGGATGGATTGGTTTACTATATACCTCATTACTCTCTGCTATTTCAACTAGTTTTCCTAAGTACATTATTCCAACTCTATTGGATATATGCTTAACCATGGATAAATCATGAGCTATAAACAAGTAAGTTAGACCAAAGTCATTTTGCAAATCCTCAATCATATTAATTATCTGAGCTTGTATCGATACATCGAGAGCAGAAATAGGTTCATCACAAACAATAAACTCTGGATTAACTGCAAGAGCTCTTGCTATCCCGATTCTTTGTCTTTGACCTCCTGAAAACTCATGTGGATAACGATTTAAATGATTTTGATCAAGACCTACCTTATCTAAAAAATACTTTACTTTTTCTTCTCTTTCTTTTCCTTTACATATTTTATAAATATCTAATGGTTCACCGATAATATCTCCAACGGTTAACCGTGGATTAAGTGATGCATAAGGGTCTTGAAATATCATCTGCATCTTTTTTCTATAAGATAGCATCTGCTTATTAGTAAGCTTACCAATCTCTTCATTGTCATAAAATATCTCTCCTGCAGTAGGATTATATAATTTTAATAGAGTTCTACCTAAAGTTGTTTTACCACATCCTGATTCTCCTACTAGGCCTAACGTCTCTCCTTTTTTTATTTGAAGAGATACCCCATCAACAGCCTTTAATATTCCTTTATTCTTACTAAAAATTGATTTCTTAGTATTGAAATATTTACATAGATTTTTTATTTCTATTAGTTTCTCCATGCTACTCATCGTCCTTCCTCCTCTTCAATGGAGTTTCAACCTTTGGTGCCCTATTATCATTTAACCAACAAGCAGATTTATGTCCTGGAGTTATTTCATAATATTCAGGTCTATGCTCTTTACATACTTCCATAGAATATTTACATCTAACATAAAATGGACATCCCTTTGGAGGTTTAAATAAATCTGGTGGTTGACCATCTATAGGTCTTAATCTTTCTCTTACCAAGGTATTAGGATTAGGAACACTTTCCATAAGACCCCAAGTATATGGATGTTTAGAATTATAGAATATATCCTTTACAGTTCCTTGCTCTATAATAAGACCTCCATACATTACATTCACATTATCACAAATATCTGCAACAACTCCCAAATCATGTGTAATAAGAATTATAGATGTATTTAGTTTTTCCTTTATATCCTTCATTATCTCTAAGATTTGTGCTTGTATCGTAACATCTAGTGCAGTAGTTGGTTCATCAGCTATCAATAGCTTTGGATTACAAGTTAATGCCATAGCTATCATAACTCTTTGTCTCATACCCCCAGAAAACTCATGTGGATATTGCTTCATTCTGCTTTCAGGACTAGGTATACCAACTAAGTGTAATAATTCTACAGCTTTTTTATGTGCTTCTTCTTTAGTCATCTTCTTATGGATTCTAAGCGGTTCCATAATTTGATTTCCTATAGTCATAAGCGGATTCAAAGAAGTCATAGGATCTTGAAAAATCATGGATATATCATTTCCTCTTATGGTAGACATATCTTCCTCACTGATAGATACTATATCCTTATCTTCAAATCTTACTTTCCCCTCTTTTACTTTACCATTGTCATCTAAAAGCCTCATAATAGACATCATTGTGACACTTTTTCCACTACCAGATTCTCCAACTATACCCATAACTTCACCATGTTCTAGATTAAATGAAACTCCCCCTACAGCTTGCACTTCTCCAAATTGAGTATAGAAAGATGTTTTTAAATTATTTACTTCTAACAAATTACTCATCCTTCCACCCCCTACTTTTTAATCTTTGGATCTAGAGCATCTCTAAGCCCATCACCAAGCATATTAAATGAAAAAATTGTTATACATATAGCCAACGTCGGAAATAAAAGTTGATATGGATATAATCTTAAAGTAGATAAAGCATCACTAGCTAAAGTTCCCCATGATGCAAGTGGTGGTACTAATCCTAATCCAATAAAACTTAAAAAAGCTTCTGAAAATATTGCAGTAGGTATTTGCAGTGTAAGAGTTACTATAATTGGACCTAAACAATTTGGAATTAGATGTTTAAATAGTATTCTCTTACCTTGAGCTCCTAAAGTTTTAGCAGCTAAAATAAATTCTTGTTGTTTAAGCTGAAGTATTTCTGCCCTAACAATTCTAGCCATACCTATCCAATAAGAAATAGCCAATGCTACAATAATATTGAATAAACCACCTTTTTCAAGAATGACCATTAATAGTATTACATATATTGTCATAGGTATAGAAGATATTATATCTACAATTCTCATCATAATATTATCTACCCATCCACCTATAAGTCCAGCAATTCCACCATATACTATGCCTATAACCAAATTAAGTATAGATGCCACAAAACCAATTATCAAAGAATATCTAGCACCATACATAACCCTTACAAACAAATCTCGTCCTAGTGAATCTGTTCCAAACCAATGCTCTGCAGACGGTCCCTGGTTAGTAAGCATTAAGTTATTTGTCGTATAATCATGTTTAGAAAACCAAGGAATAAATATAGCTCCTAGAGTTATAAGAATAACAAAGATAAGCCCTACTATTGCTAACTTATTTTTTTTAAGTTTTCTCCACGAATCTTTCCAATAAGATACACTTGGCCTATTTATTGTATCCTTCTGTTTACTACCTTCATCTACAAAGACAAAATCCTTTTCTAAAATTTCATTAATTTCTTCATTAAATTCCATAACATCACCTCCTACGCTTCAACATTTTCTAATTTAATTCTTGGATCTATAATTACATACATAATATCCACAATTAAATTACATAGTATAAGAAGTGTGCTATAGAATATAGTTACTCCAAGTATAGTTGTATAATCTCTATTTGTTATTGTAGTTACAAACTCTCTTCCAAGTCCAGGTATAGCAAATATCTTTTCCACTACAAAGCTACCAGTTAATATCCCTGCAATCAATGGCCCTACGTAGGTTACAATAGGGATTAATGTATTTCGAAGAGCATGTTTAAACATGATTCTTCTACCATTAACTCCTTTTGCCTTTGCAGTTCTAATATAATCTGATTTTAAAACTTCTAAAAGTTTAGATCTTGTAAGTCTAGATATAAATGCTATAGAATATCCCGCTAGAGCTATCGATGGTAAAATATAGCTCTTCAAGCTATCTAGACCCGTTATAGGAACTAAGCTTAGTTTAACTCCAAATACATACATCAATAGTGTAGCTATAACAAAACTTGGCAATGTAACTCCCAGAGTAGCAAGTACCATACATACTGAATCTGGCCACTTATTATATTTAAGAGCAGCAATTATCCCTAAAAGTATTCCGAAAATTAAGGAAATTGCTACAGCTACTCCACCAAGTTTAGCAGATGCCGGGAAAGAATAACCTATTATTTCTTGTACTTCTCTTCCTTTGTATCTCATACTTGGACCTAGATCCCCCTTAAGTAAGTCCTTTAAATACATAGAATATTGATCACCTAAAGATTTATCTAATCCATATTTTGCTTCTAAACTAGCCTTTATTTCTGGCGGTAGTGGCTTTTCACCATCAAAAGGTCCACCAGGCATTAATCTCATTAAAAAAAATGTCGCAGTGATAACTATAAATATAGTTACTACACTTATACCTAGTCTTTTTAGAATGTATTTAATCAAATTCTCACCCCCCATTTTTTATATGATATATATATATTGATTTATTCTCTCAATATTCCATTAATTTTTGTTTAATCCATTACTTTCTAATGATAAATTAATAACAATCTTCATATATATCTATATTTGACTATTTCTTAATGGATTAATGTGCTTTGTTGATCAATAAAACTAAGTAATTATATTTTTCAAAAAAGAAAAGTGCCTTAAAATTTTGCACTCTTTAAGATATTTATTCACATTTCATTAAGGAAGTGATACATAAACATCAATTTAAGACCTAGTGTATTTTAAGACAACTCTTTAAACTATTAATTTATATTTTTCTTTACAAAGATACCTTCCTTCATAATTATCTGCATGTTACCACTTCTTATATCATGAATATCCTTTAATGGATTTCCATTCAATACAATAATATCAGCAAACTTACCTGACTCCAAAGTACCTGTTATATCATCAATTTTTAACATTTCTGTTCCATTTTTTGTAGCTGCTAAAATTACCTCCATATTGGTAAGTCCAGCTTTACAAAGAGTATACATTTCAGTTATTGCATATTCTCCATAAGGAGTTAAACTACTACAGAAGGAATCTGAACCTACTGCTATTCTTATTCCCTTTTTATTTGCATTTCTTAGATTACTTATTATACGATTTAGCTCCTTTTCAGCTACTGTCTCTCCCTCATAATCATCTAAAATTTTTCTATAGGGAGGCTCGTACACTGTAAACCACTGATAGAAGAATTGAATGGTTGGACAAAAGCTTATATTCTTTTCCTTCATTATTTCTAAACATTCTTCATTTAATTCCTGACCATGGATTATAGCAGAAACTCCAGCTTTACATGAATTTAAAGCTCCTTCATAACCTTCAGCATGAGACCAAACTGGTAATCCAACCATATTGCATTCATCTACCACAGCTTGTATTTCCTCCATACAATAGTGAGATGCTGCTTTAGCATCATGTCTCCATATACCTCCTCCAGTAGACCATATTTTTATAGCATCAGGATTTTCACGTATTCGTTTTCTGATAGACTTACGCAGTTCCCATGGTCCATCAACGCTTTCTGCCCATGGATGTGAATCTTCATTATAGACCAATGGTAAATTATGCGAATCTCCATGTCCTGAAGTTCTGCAAAATCCTAACCCTGTTGCAACTATACGTGGTCCTGGTATTATTCCTTCCTCAATCATATTTCTAAGATGAATTCCAGAACGAGAAATTTCACCTACGGATGTTAGTCCATGTTCCAAAGCTTCTCTAGCTTGAGCAACAGCTACAATTGTCTTTTGTATCACAGGCTCTAATATCCATTCTGTATCACTATCTGTTCTATTTCCGCTAAAATGTAGATGAGAATCTATAAGTCCTGGCATAATAGTTTTTCCTGATATATCTATTATTTCATAATTCTCTTCTATCTCTTTCATCACTCCAGCATAAGTGATTTTCTTATTTTCAACAAGAACTAAGGAATTTTTGATAGGTTCAGTTCCCAATCCATTTATTAATAGTCCTCCTATAAATGCTATACTTTTCATATTTTACCCCCTAAATTATGCATATTACTATGTTTTGATTTGATATAGTCCAATAGTTTGCCTCAACTCATTATTATACCATATATGTAAAATTAAACAGGCTTAATTTTATGCTTTTTATGATTTATTTCATGATAATAAAATGAGTAGACAATAGTTACATTATCTACTCATAGTCTAACTAAGTAACTTAATTTAATTATATAAATTATTAACTAGTTATAAATTGACCACCATTTATATGAATAGTTTCTCCAGTTATAAATGAAGCCCCATCTCCAGCTAAGAATACATAGCTCTCTGCAATTTCAACAGGCTGACCTGCTCTTTTAAACAAGGTATTACTGCCGAAAGTAGATACCTTATCACTATAAAATGATGATGGTATAAGCGGCGTCCATACTGGGCCTGGTGCCACTGCATTTACTCTTATTCCTCTTGTAGCCAATGACTTTGATAAACTTCTAGTTAGGGCTGTTAAAGCTCCTTTGGTACAAGAATAATCTATTAAAGTTTCATTTCCTTCATAGGCTGTTACAGAAGTTGTATATATTATTGAATCCCCCTTCTTCATATGAAAGAGTACTTCTTTTGTTAAATAGAAAGCTCCAAAGAAGTTTGTATCAAAGGTTTTATGTAATTGCTTACTAGTTATCTCATTAATTTGTTGACACTCATGTTGTTCTGCTGAATTTGATACAAAAATATTTATAATTCCATACTTTTGCACTACTTTTTTTATAGCTTCCTTGCAGAAGTCTTCATTACCAATATCTCCAGAGATGAGTAAACACTCTCCTCCTCTTTCTTCAATAAGACTTTTTGTTTCCTTAGCATCTTCATGTTCGTTTAAATAGATTATACATACCTTTGCTCCTTCTTTTGCATATAGTATAGAAACAGCTCTCCCTATACCACTATCTCCCCCTGTAATTAAAGCTATTTTGCCCTTTAATCTGTCTGAAGTTTTATGATAATCATCTATTTCATAGATAGGTTTTGGTTCCATTTCACTTTCAATGCCTGGCTGTATATTTTGATGTTGAGGCTTAAACCCAATTGGAAAATTGTAGTCCATTTTAACACTCCTTATCTATATATAGAAATTAATGTTTTAACTCCATTACCCTTACTCTATCTGTTATTACTTTACTATATACCCTGTATGACAAATACAATCCTTAATTTCTTCTGGAGTTGCTGGACTGTTATAATTTACTTCCACTGTACCCCTTGCTATATCAACACAAACCTGTTGTACACCATTAATTTTATCTAAAGAATTATTTAACTTAGTTCTACTTTCTGAATTTACTAGTCCGGAAACATTATAATGTACTGATTTCATTTTAATTTACCTCCAATTATTAGTTTTCTAATATATTATCTTTTAAAAGAGCAATTTTTATGCATATAAATACTAATTCTAAACTATCCACATTTTATTTTTATAAATTAATCTATAAAAAAGACACTACCCATGTAGCGTCTTTAAATCTTATATTTTATTCCTAAATAGCTTGGAGTTTACTTAATAAGTCATCTATTTTTAATCCGTGAACCATACATGCTTCTTCAAGAGTTTCCGCTTGTGCTGAAGGACATCCAACACAACCCATCCCAAAACCCATTAAAACCTCTGCTGCTTTCTCGTTTTGTCTTATTACTTCCCCAATAGTCATTTCCTTTGTTACTTGCATAACTATTACCTCCATTTTAATTTTGATTAACTTAGATATAAATATATATCATTAAACATAGTATACTACATTTCTACAGATTTAATTATTTAATTTTTATATTTATATTAATTCACCTATTTTTTTTATTAATGTCATACAATTTTTTAACGTAGTGTCAGTATCATCTAAATATGGATTAAATTCTACAAAATCCATAGATTTAACTAATCTAGTATTAAATATACTAGTTAATAACTTCTCTGCATCATTTATATTAAATCCATTTGGAACCGGAGTTCCTGTACCCTTTATTAATTCTGGATCTACAGAATCTATATCAAAGCTAATATGAATATTTTTTATTTCTCGTGCTTTTAAACCTTCCAAAAGATCCTTACACACTTTATCTACACCTATTTCTCTTACTTTATCCATAGTCCAAACAGTTAAATTTTTATCTTTAATTAATTGAAGTTCACCTTCATCTAAATCTCTTGCTCCAATTATAAATACATTTTCCTTTTTAACTTTTATACCATTAAAATATAAATTTATTAAAGATTCATCTCCAAAACCCATGGATGCAGCTAATGGCATACCATGAACATTTCCTGTAGGACTTGTCTCAAAGGTATTTATATCTCCATGAGCATCAATCCATATTACAGCTATATCTCCATGGAAATATTTACTTGATCCTGCAACACTTCCCATANNCTTGAGCCAGCAACACTTCCCATAGCTAAAGCATGATCTCCACCTAAAGTTATAGGAAAACCTCCACCGCATAGGGAACTATAAACTGAATTAGCTAAATTCTCAGTTACTTCTATAATTTCATTAATGTATTTTGCATTTACTCCGGCCGCAAAAGGTTGCTTATCCTTTGTATTATTAACATAAATATTTCCTAAATCATATACCTTATTTTTATGATTTTCTAGTAATTCTTTAATTCCACTTTCTCTTAATTCATCTGGTCCATTTTCTACCCCTGCTCTATCACAACCATAATAAAGAGGTACTCCAATTAAGTTAATATCCATATAAATCCCCTCCGTTAAAATGCCACTTATGTTATATTAGCATTTAGTCAAATTTTACTTTCAAATCCCTATTTTTATTATGTATCTATCTAATATAACCTAGAAATTTATCAGCAATTATTACTTTATTCCAAAACTAATAAAATTACAATAGAAAACTAATATTTATTTTATCGAATATATATATTTTTATATAATAACTGTTATAATATTCACTGTTCTAATGGATAATTATGTGGTTAACTTTAAGGTTTTATAATATATGTAATAAAATTCATTTCATTTTAAAGAATATCTTGTAAAATTTTCAATATATTAAACTTATCATATATTCCATTGCCTGTTATTAAAATATGTATTTTTATACATACATCAAGTTATAATTAAGGAATACTTTCTCAAATGTAATAAAGCCTATTTCAATATTGTACTTGAAATAGGCTTTCTATCTATATTTTTTTATAAAGAGTTATCTCTGTTTCTCCCTCTTGAAATTTAGCAAGTTCTGGTACAAGATTAGTAAAATGTATTGTATTGTTATGTAACCTTATTGCTTCTTCACTCTCCCAAACCTCAATAAATGCAACTTTATTACTATTTCTTAAATCTTCATAAAGATCATACTCTATACATCCAGTTTCTTTCCTACTTTCTTCTATAAGTTTATTCGCTAAATTTTTAAATTCTTCTTTTTTATCTTCTTTTATAGTCTTTTTTGCTACAATAGTAATCATATTCATATACCTCCAATACAAATTTTTTAGTTAATGTTCACCATAATATCTCCCCATACCTGCTTCAAGGTTCATAGATTTTAACCCTAACAGAATAGAGAAATATAAAAATAGTTAAACAGCCTATAAAAGAATTATATCACCTTAACTAAAATTTACATATAAAAATGAGGACTTAAAACAGCTTTCACAAATGCTTTAAATCCTCATACTCTAGTTTTACCCAGATAAAATTCGATTATTTTTCTATTATAGTTCCTGTAATACCATGTAAAGCTTCTTTAGCTTTTTCTAGTGAAGTTATTAAAGCTTTACCATTATTACTGAATTTAACATAGTCCATACATGCTTCTACCTTAGGTAACATTGAACCCTTAGCAAAATGGCCTTCTTGTATATATTTACCAGCTTCTTCTAGATTAATTTCTGATAGTTCTTCTTGATTTGGTTTATTAAAGTTTATACAAACTCTATCAACAGCTGTTAAAATAACTAGCATTTTTGCATCTAGATCTTTTGCAAGTTTTGCACTTGATTTATCTTTATCTATAACTGCTGCAACACCTCTAAGAGATCCATCAGATTCCTCTACTACAGGAATACCACCACCGCCAACAGTAATAACTATAGTACCTTGTTCAACTAATTGTTTAACTGTTTCAAGCTCTACAATTTTTTGCGGCTGTGGAGATGCAACTACTCTTCTATATCCTCTACCTGCATCTTCTACAAATGTAAATCCTTTTTCTGCAGCTATCTTTTCAGCTTCTTCCTTACTATAGAACATTCCTACTGGCTTACTTAAGTTTTTAAAAGCTTCATCATTTTCATCAACTACAACTTGAGTAACTACTGTAGCAACATTTTTTCTAATTCCTCTAGATATAAGCTCTGTTCTAATGGATTGTTGTAAGTGATATCCAATGTATCCTTGACTCATGGCACCACATTCTGCAAAAGGCATTAATGGAGTATTTGCTCCATTATTTGCTGCAAATTCCATAGCTAAATTTATCATTCCAACCTGTGGACCATTACCGTGTCCAACAATTACATTACAGCCTTCTTCTACTAAATCAACGATGGTTTTTGCTGTATGCTTAACTAAATCTAATTGTTCTTCAGCTGTTTTTCCTAAGGCGTTTCCCCCTAAAGCTATTACCAGTTCCTTCATTTAATTCACCCCATATATAATTTAAATATAAAATATGTTGAGACTATTATATTTTTATCTATTCCTTAAATATAATATTTTATTGTTTAGCTAATTAAATAATAGGGTAAACCCCTTCCTTTCTTAATTGTAAGAAAGGGGTTTAATTATTATAGCCCTATAGTTGCAGCCATAACTGCTTTAATTGTATGCATTCTATTTTCAGCTTCATCAAATACTACAGATTGTTTTGACTCAAATACCTCATCAGTAACTTCCATTTCTGTCATTCCAAATTTTTCTCCCATTTCTTTTCCTACTACAGTTTTTAAATCATGGAATGCTGGTAGACAGTGCATGAATATAGCTTCTGGTTTAGCATTTTCCATAGCAGCCCTATTTACCTGATATGGTCTTAGCTCTTTTATTCTTGCTTCCCAAACTTCATCTGGTTCTCCCATAGATACCCAAACATCTGTATAGATAACATCTGCATTCTTTGTTCCAACCATAACATCTTCAGTTAATGTTACAGTACATCCATTTTCCTTTGCAATTTCCTTGCAAGTTTCAACTAGCTCCTCAGCTGGGAATAATTCTTTTGGTGCACAAGCTGTAAAATTTAAACCCATTTTTGCACAAGCAACCATTAAAGAATTACCCATATTATTTCTGGCATCACCCATATATACAAAGTTAATTCCTTTTAATCTTCCAAACTTCTCTTCTATAGTCAATAAGTCTGCAAGCATTTGAGTTGGATGGAATTCAGTTGTTAATCCATTCCAAACTGGAACTCCTGCATAAGCTGCTAACTCTTCAACTATTTCTTGGTCAAAACCTCTATATTCTATACCATCATACATTCTACCTAATACTCTAGCTGTATCTGCAATAGATTCCTTTTTACCCATTTGAGAACCTGTAGGTCCTAAATAAGTAACACCCATACCTAAATCCATAGCTCCTACTTCAAAAGAACATCTTGTTCTAGTTGAATCCTTAGCAAATAATATTGCAACATTCTTTCCCTCTAAATTTTTATGAGATACTCCAGCTCTCTTTAAATTTTTGAAGTCCTTAGATAAGTCTAATAAATATCTAATTTCCTCTGGTGTAAAATCTAATAATTTTAAAAATGAACGTCCTCTTAAATTAATTGCCATTGTTATACTCCCCCTAATATGTTGTTTTTACATAATTTTATTTTATTCTTCTTCGGTATTTAATTATTGAATACTTAAAGAAGATTTTTTATTTTACAAATATATTATATTTTTAGTTAATTTAAAATACAAAATAAATATTGGTTATATTTGTATCATTAAACCTCACGAATCAAAGGCATAGACATACATCTAGGACCTCCACGTCCCCTTGATAATTCGGATGATGGTATAACATGAGTTTTTATCCCATACTCTTCCAATATCTTGTTAGTCACATAATTCCTTGAATATACAATAACTTCGCCTGGTCTTATACATAAAGTATTAGAGCCATCATTCCATTGCTCTCTTTGTGAAATTACATAATCTCCTCCACCACATCGAATTAGCTTTACATCGCATTCTAAATATTTCGACAATACCTCTTGTAATGTCATACTTTCCTTAGTAATTTTCACTTTTCCATTTTCCCCTTTAGTTAATTCAAATATTTCAAGAGGTCCTTCTATTTGTGGGTGAATAGTGAATTTATCATAATCAACTTGAGTAAATACTGTATCTAGGTGCATATATGCTCTAGTCTTTGGTATCTTAAATGCTAATACAGTTTCAATTTTGCTATCTGGTGTTTCAAAAAATATTCTCTCTGATATTTTTTCAATTGCCTGTGGAGCTGTCCTTTGAGATATTCCAATTGCAAGAACCTTTTCAGATATATTAAGAATATCTCCCCCCTCTATATTATAATCAAAATCTCTGTCATAAAGCCTATTAGTTCCCTTAAAATCAGGATGATATCTAAATATAAAGTATGCATATATAGTTTCCCTATTTCTTGTTTCAGAATACATCCTATTTAAGCTTATTGAATTTCCAATGGATGCAAATGGATCTCTTGTAAAATAAAGATTTGGCATTGGATCAGTAATAAATGGATATGCCTCATTTAAAAAATCCTCTAAATGCCTTGCTTTTGCTTTCTTCAATTCTAACTTACTAATTCCAGCCATAGTCTTTCTAATTAACTCTTCATTGCAATTAAAACTAATTAAATAGTTATATAATTCTTCTTTAACTTGATCACTCTCTACTTTAGCTTCTTTTATAAACATTTTAATAAATTCATCTTTAACATCTGGATCTTCCATTACTTTTGCTGCCAATTCATGTAAATATACAACTTCTACTCCATTGTCTTTTAAAACCTGTGCAAAGGCATCATGTTCTTCCTGTGCTACTTTTAAATAAGGAATATCATCAAATAATAATCTCTCCAGATATTCCGGTGTTAAATTCTCAATTTCTGCACCAGGCCTATGCAACAAGACTTTTTTTAATGGTTTAATTTCGCTTGTAACATTTATTCCCATAACTCTTTCCTTTCTTATACAATATTTTGTTAATTAAAATTACTTTATTTAAATTAACAATTTTTTATTTATAATATCAATATCCCATAACCTAAGTAATAAATTAAATTATGTAATATTGTTTTACGCAAGTAAAAGTTTACACTTTATATATTTTTAGCCTTAAATAAACCTAAACTATTGGTTATATAAATTTCTCCATTTTTATCAATTATTTTTTTTATATAACCTTCAAATTCTTTTTTCTTAGAATCTATAATGTCTAATATATTTCCAGGTATAGAATAAATATATTCTAATATATTATTGGTGTCATTAACTATAAGCTTATCATCATACAAAACTTTCTCTACTGTATTAAAATACTTATTAAGTATATTTTCTCCATTCTCCAATCCAAATTTATAAGATAACTTATCTTCATATATACGTATATTGCTACTAAAGCTTAACATTAATTCTTGTAACTCCTTTAAATGATTACTTCCAATAGTAGAACAGTATACTACTCCATTGGGTTTAATAACTCTTTTTATTTCAGCCAGAGCTAAATCTATATCTTTCATAAAAAATAATATATGATTAGCAATTACTACATCAAAACTATTATCATCAAAGGGTAATGAGTTTAAATCAGTTATTATAAAATTAAACCTTTTTGAATTATCTCGTAAATTTGACTTTGCTTCATTTATCATATCTTCACATATCTCTGTTAGAGTAACCTCTATACTCTCATGTAGATTGTCCATATTTTTAGCCCATAGAACTCCATTACCACAACCTATTTCTAAAACCTTATCTTTCTTTTTAATTTTCATATTATCAAATACCCATGGATACCAACCATACCTATTTGTTGAGAATCTATCCATTAACTTCACACCTTCATTTAAATTAGATGCATCTCTACTACGTTGCAGTAATTCCTTTTCACTCTCTAAAGATTTTATTACGTCAATAGCCTCTTCCCATTTCATATTAGAGTTCTCATTCATACTAAATTCAGCAGTTTCTATAGCATTTAATACTACTTTCATATTATTCATCTTATTTTTAATAATACTTTTCTGAAGTTTCAGAGAATTCATCATATCTTCTTTCTTATAATCACAGTTTTCTGTGCTTATAATTTCATCCAGGGATAATCCCAAATACTTTAAAGCTAAGATTTTTTTTAATTTTATAAAATCTTCATCAGAGTAAAATCTATATCCTAGGTTATTAGTATATGATGGCTTAAGAATTCCTTTGCTATCATAATATCTAATAGTTCTAATGGTAACTCCTGCTTTCTTTGCAAATTCCCCAGTGGTGTAAAATTCATCACTATTCATATTTATCCCTCCAAAGCAATCGTATACCTTACCCTATATTAATATAATAGAAGGTTACGTAAGGTAACTGTCAATACCTTTTTATGAATTTTATTACATTTATACAACATCTTTAGTGTTGTATGTAATAATTGTATCATAACTTTGCATAATATTCTTACTTTTTTAGTTAACTTCAAATTTTCTGTCTTTTTACTTGTATTGTTATATAAGTAAAAAGACAGAATTGACTAGTTAAATCTAGCTTTCTATCTTTTTATACATTAATTATATAATTTCATGTCGGCTATAAACTCTAATACTTTTTCCTTATCCGTTGCCCAGGATGTAACAAGACGAATAGCCGATTTCTCTTTATCGATTTTTTCCCAAATCATAAATAAGTATTTTTTTTCAAGACTATTAATTAATTTATTAGGGAGTATAGGAAAGACTTGATTACTAGATGAATTTATCATAAAGCTGTAACCAGCATCTTCAATTCCCTTTTTAAGAATTTGTGCCATATTATTAGCGTGAATTGCTAAATCAAAATATAGATTATCCTTAAATAATTCTTCAAATTGAATTCCTAGTACTCTTCCCTTTGCAAGTAGAGCTCCCTTTTGTTTAATATGGTATCTGAAATCCTTTTTTAAAGTATCTCTACATATTACAAGAGCTTCTCCTATTAAAGCTCCTCCTTTGGTTCCACCTATATAAAAGGCATCTACTAATTGAGCTAATTCATAGATTTTCATATTATTTTCACTAGAACATAGTGCAGAGCCTAATCGTGCACCATCAACATAGAGATATAAATCATATTTTTTACACACTTTACTTAACTCTTCGACCTCTTCCCTTTTATATATTGTTCCTATTTCTGTAGAGTTAGAAATATATACAAGTTTTGGCTTTACCATATGTTCATCAGTATGCTCTTCAATTACAGCTTCTATATTTTTTCTGGTTAATTTTCCATCTTCCACATCTATGGAAATAACCTTATGCCCTGTAGACTCAATGGCTCCAGTTTCATGAACTAGCACGTGACCAGTATTTGCTGCAATTACCGCTTCATGAGGTCTTAAGAAGGCTGATAAAGCAGTAAGATTAGTTTGGGTTCCTCCAACTAAAAGATGAACATCTACATCTTCTCTTCTTATTTTTTCCTTAATTAACTTAATAGCTCTTACTGTAAATATATCTTCTCCATAACCTTCACTCTGCTCCATATTACACTTGATTAATGCCTCTAATATTCTTGGATGTGCTCCTTCACTATAGTCATTTTTAAAGCTATACATAATAATACTACCTCCATTTTTTCATATTCTATCACTTTGCCATGGAAATATCAATAAAGGCTAAATAGACTTATGAAAGGGGTTCTTATTATGATTTTGCACTTATTACATATATGTTAAATATTGTGCATTTGTCTTTAGTAAAGAAATATATTTGTGTATACTATAGATAAATTAATTTTAAAATTGCTATTTAATATAATAAAATATGCTAATAATTAATATAAGGATGTGTAATATGAATATAAAAAAATTAATAATTGTAATGATTTTACTAATACTTATTATAATTTTCTGTTATTGGCAAAATAATAATATAGTTGTAACTAATATAGATTACGTAAACTCAAAAATTCCTAGTGGTTTTAATGGATATAAAATTCTTCAAATTTCGGATTTGCATAATAAAGAGTTTGGAGCTAATCAAAAAACTCTAATATCCTTAACTAAAGAAATTAATCCAGATATAATTGTAGTTACTGGTGATTTAATTGATAGCCGAAGAACAAATAAAGATAATATGAATATAGCTAAATCCTACATAAAATCAGCTGTAGATATCGCTCCTGTATACTACGTATCTGGAAATCATGAATCAAGATCAGATTTATATAATGAATTAAAAATCATCTTCGAAGAGTATGGGGTCATAAATGTGGATAATACTCATAAAAATATACAGTTAAATGGTGGTACTATTTCTCTTTTAGGACTAGCAGACATATGTTTTAATCCCGTAGATAATTACGAGTACCCCAACCCTACTTTTAGTTTTGAAAAAATATTAGGTAATTTAAAAACTGAAAGTAAAAATAATTTTACCATTCTACTTTCTCATAGACCCGAACTAATTACACTTTACTCCAAAGAACATATAGATTTAGTCTTTTCCGGTCATGCCCATGGTGGACAAATTCGCCTTCCATTTTTAGGTGGAATTATAGCCCCAGATCAAGGTTTTTTTCCTAAATACACCAATGGAATCCACAGGTTAAACTCTACATCTTTAGTAATTAGTAGAGGGCTTGGTAACAGCCTAGCTCCTCAAAGAATATTTAATCGACCTGAATTAGTAGTTGTAACTTTAT
>NZ_DHYX01000045.1:0-2806 GCF_002414285.1 Clostridium sp. UBA5119
AACTCAAAATATACTTCCCATCTTTGAATTATTATTTATTTTCAGATGCCTTATATAAAACTTTTGTAAGAAATTTGTATATGTTATTATAGATATGTAAAGTGAGGGAGTATAGATGAATAATATATTAAATAAAATTATTTTACTTATAGGTTCGACATTATTACTTATAGAAAATTATAGTATAGAAAAATCAATCTTACCAATTTTAGTAACAGTTGCAATAACTTGTTTTCTAGAATATTTTAGCAAGGATAAATTAAATGTAATATTATTAATGATATATAGTATACTTTGCATTGTATATCCTGAATTTCTCATGGGTATTCCTATAATATTTTATGATACTATTTTTTCAAAGTATAAAAATATATGCATCTTAACTTTAATTCCGTACCTTATGAATATACATAAATATTCACATATTATTATAATAATGATTCTTGGACTTCTTAGTACGTCAGCAATCTTGAAATTTAATACTGTGAAATATGAAAAATTGCATGATAAATTTATAAAACAAAGAGATGATTTAACTGAGATATCTATAGTATTGGAAGAGAAGGTAAAGGAACTACAATATAAACAAGATTTTGAAGTTAATTTTGCAACATTAAAGGAGAGAAATCGTATTTCAAGAGAAATTCATGATAATATAGGACATCTTTTAACTAGCTCTATATTGCAAATTGGTGCTATTATGGCAATTACTAAAGAGGAGCAAACAAAAAGGTTTATAGAGGACATTAAATCTACCTTGGACCAAGGTATGGATTCTATTAGAAGTAGTATTCATAATTTACATGAAGATTCTATTGACTTATATGTACAACTTTCAAGGCTTATAAATGAATTTAAGTTTTGTAAGGCTACGTTAAATTATGAGTTTTCTTATAATCCAGATGTTAAGGTTAAATATGCTATTATTGCTATTGTAAAAGAGGCATTATCTAATATAATAAAGCATTCAAATGCCACTACAGTAACTGTAAGTTTATATGAACATCCCAAATTGTATCAAGTTATTATTTTAGATGATGGAAGTAAAAAGAATGCAAGTATGGATGGTGGAATGGGATTACAAAGCATTGAAAAGAGGGTAAATAGTTTAAATGGAATTGTAAATTTTGATAGTTCAAAAGGGTTTAAGATATTCATTTCTATTATGAAGGAGGGGTTACTATGAGAATAATTATTATAGATGATGATAAGCTTATAGCAGCATCATTAAAGACAATCATAGAGACATCAAGTGATATAAAAGTTATATCACTTGGATATAGCGGTGAAGAAGCTATAGAGCTGTATAATGAGTATATTCCAGATATATTACTTATGGATATTCGCATGGGGGGAATGTCAGGGCTAGATGCTTCACAAAAAATTCTAAAATCTCATAATGATGGGAGAATATTATTTCTAACTACTTTTGAGGATGATGAATATATTATAACTGCATTAAAAGTTGGTGCTAAGGGATATATTCTAAAACAACATTTTGAAAGTATAGTACCTGCTTTAAAGGCAGTAGAGCTTGGACAAAGTGTATTTGGACAAGAAATTATATCTAAAATTCCTACCATGTTAAATAGTACTGAAAATAAAAAAGATATATCAAAGTATGATTTAATTGATAGAGACATTGAAATAATCACTTTAGTTTCCAAAGGGCTTTCTAATAAAGAAATATCAGCAAAATTATTTTTGGGTGAAGGTACAATAAGAAACTATATAAGTAGTATTTTAGAAAAATTAAATCTTAGAGATAGAACACAACTTGCAATATTTTATTTTAACAATATAAAGTGAAGCATTTTTGTATTTAACTTTTATATGTTTGAGATAAAAAAGAAATAATAGGAAAGTCAATATAAGAATAATAACTGTGTATATGCTTATACTATAATCATAAAAATATGCACAGGAGGTTTATTATGAAAAGAATAGCGCTTTTAATTGCAACAATAGCATTAACAACAGGACTTGTAGGATGTGCTAATAATGACACTGCAGGTAATACAGGAAAGACGGGTAGTGAGGTTGCTCAGAACCAAACTGAAAATGGAACAGCAAATAGTGAAAATACAACCTTAGATGGGAATGGAGCTAATGATAGTGGAGTTTTAGGCATTAATGACAATAATAGTAATGACAATACACTCTTCGGTATTGATTTAACCAACAATAATTATTCTAATGGTATATATCGTGGTTCATATATAGATGAGGATGAATTAACAGTTGAATTTACTCTAGCTAACAATCAAATTAAGGATATTAAATTTATAGCACTATCTAATAATGATGAGAATTATTTGGAAGATAGTAATTTCAAGAATGTTAAAAATCATTACGAAGCTTTGATAAACTATTTAAAGGATAAAGATATAAGACAAAGCCTTAATGATTTATATAACCCTTCTTCCATAGTTAAGGATATGGATAAAAAAGTTGAAGTAGGTAAGGTAACATCAGCTATACATGATGCTTTAAATAGAGGTGTATATTCTACTACTAATGGTACTAATAAATAATATATTAGATTGGTAATAAAAATGGACTGTCTCAAAATGAATTACTAAACTTTACATTAAGGTTTAGCTTATTTTGAGATAGTTTTCTATTTTAAGGATATTAAAATGCTATTTATACAAAAATAGAGTAACATTGAAATTCTATATACATATAATATATTAGCAGAATAAAATCAAGGATAAAAAATTATTCGAAAAGTACAGATGATATTAAATATATAAACAAAGGAAGTACTGTAATTAAAACAAAATATATTAGTGTATGAGGTGTA
>NZ_DHYX01000045.1:2880-19343 GCF_002414285.1 Clostridium sp. UBA5119
AGAACAGAGTAAAGATCCAGGACCACAAGGCACACCTCCTAAATATGGGACAGATCAAATGTTAAATCCTTGCGAATGCCCACAAGATTTTGGACAAGTAAAAATAATAGATGCTGAAACTAAATGCAGAATAGTTAAATTTTCTATTAAAGTTAAGAATCTTTGTAGAGGCAAAGAATATTTAGTTGCTGTAGTATTATATAAGTGGGTTTGGGTTTGGCCTCGTAAATGGGTTAGAGTCCCTATCGCAGAAGATTGCAAAATTGCCAAATTTATTGGATGTGACAATTGTGGAGAAGATATAGTTTATTTTAAATTAGCTATTAAAGAACCTTTATGCTCTGGACAATATATAGACTTTGACATTACTGGAAACTATGTAAATTCTTGCAACTTATAGTTTTAAAATATTATTAGGTAACTTTATTAAAATAATAGGAGCTAAGATTGTCATCCTAGAACCTAACTTATAATTATTATGTAAAAACTCCTTAGAATATAATTTTCTAAGGAGTTTTTTATTAAGCTATTACGGTTTTAGTAGTCTCTTCCTTTTTATCCTTTTTCCAAGTACTATTTAATAGATAAAAGGATGTTACTGCAGAAATTAAATCTGAAGCAGGATATGCAATCCATGCACCTATGGTACCAAAAATATTTACAAAAACTATAGCTAAAGGAATGAATACTATTAACTGTCTAAATAAAGATAATCTAAACCCTTTTTTAGCCTCATCAATTGCTTGATAGTAGTATATACCTATATAATATAAACCAACTAAAGGAAGTAGGAATATACATATTCTAAGGGCTTTAACAGCCTCAGGCAATAACTTTGCATCAGTTAAAAACAAGCCTATCATTTTTGGAGCAAAATACATAATAAATACTCCAAATATTAAAGAGATTATTGTCACAGTTTTTATAGATGCTTTAACTGTATTTTTAACTCTATCAAAGTTTCTTGCACCAAAGTTAAAGGCTACAATTGGCTGCATGGCAGAACTTATACCAATTATTGCGATAAACATAAACATAGATATTTTAGTAATAACACCTACTATTATTATAGCTTCATTACCACCTCTAGAGATTAATAAGTTATTTAAAACTACAGAAACTATTGCATCTGATATTTCAATAATAAAGGTTGAAAATCCTACAGCAATTAATCCTTTAATTAATGTAATATCTATATTTGGAAGAATATTATTTATTGAAAGTTTAATTTTAAAGTGTTTAGTTACATTTTTAAAATTATATAGAACAAAAATTAAGCCTACAAATTGAGAAGCTACAGTAGCAATAGCTGCACCAGCTATACCTATATTTAAATGAGTTACTAATATGTAGTCAACTACAATATTTAGAAGTGCACCTATACTGTTAGCATAAAGGCCTATTTTAGAGTTTCCTAAAGCTGTCATTACTTGAGAGCATACTATAGTTAATCCTTGAAATATTGCTCCTATAAAAATTATAGATATATAATCATTAGTTAGTCCAAAGGTAACGTCACTTGCACCAAGTTTATATAATAATCCACCTCTAAATAAGAATAAAAGTAGAGGGATTATTGTTAAAGATACTATGGTAACAGATATTGAATTAATTATTGTGGATTTAATCTTTTCGGGTTGTTTTTCACCGGAATATCTTGAAACGTAGGTTGAAGCTCCTACACCAATTAAGAAAGCGATTGCTATAAGAAAGCGTTGAATTGGAAACGCAACTGTTAAGGCACCGATAGCATTAGGACCAATATATCTACCAACAAAAACTGTATCTACCATGTTATAGAGTTCCGCTACTAGCAAAGAAAAAATTGCAGGTATGGCAAACTTAAATAATACTCTATATGTCCTTCCATCCGAAAATATTTTAGGGTTAATTCCCATTAGTCTCACCTCATTTATTTGAAAATTCTGCATATTTTTCTTGAGTTTATTTTATAAAAAGTTCTCTTAGTTTTTTATAGAAAAATACGTTTTGTCTTCATGTTTAATTTATTATTAAAATATTTTATCTTATATTAATATTATAGTTGAAAACAATTAAATAAACATTCACTTAAGTGTCCATCAAAAAGTACTATTCCGCCCAAATAGTCATTGGTTAAAAATAGGAAAAAGCACAAAAGCACCTTGATTAGGATGTTTTTGTACTTAAAATCAATATATTTTATACATAACATAATAAATTTTAACTGAAAGTATACATATATTCATATAAATTGAGGTAAAATTAATTAATCTTAATAGGCTTCTGAACTTCATTAATTATAACTAATGTAGCTCCATAGGTTTTTAGGGTAACTAAAATATTTATAACTGTACTCTTCTTAAAGTATTTAAATCTAATATTAGGATAAGAAGCTTTATGAAGAATACCATTTTCATCTTTGTTAAGTCTAGTTGGTCTCCCCATATCAATCCAATAGTTATAGGATGAACCAATCTTTTCATTTATTTCATAGGTAGTTACATTAATATCTGAATGAATATTAGTTATATTAAGAGAAAGTTTTTTCGAAGTAGCATTTTTTATACCTCTAAGTTTTGAAAAACTTGCCATAGAAATTAAATCATTGATTTTATCATGATAAGTATAAAGTAAAATCTCATATTGATTATTAGTTTTAGTAACTACATATCCATCACCTTTAGCTACTAATGTATTACCTAATTTATTTAAAAGTGAATAGGCATAAAAGGCAGGTTTTTTTATTCCCTTATCATTGATAAGACCAGGATAACCAAAGAATAGTTCATTGGTTATATTTACTTGCTTATCAAGGACGTCAAATGCCCTTATAAAACTTAAATCTCCCTTATGATTTACTACATTATCAATAATAAATGGAATCATATAGGCTGTATCATATATATTATTTACTTCATTATTTATCATAAAAGGTTCTTCTTCAAAATCTAATTTATTGTAAATTAATATTTCTTCAATTGAAGTCCTCAAATTTTCAGGAAATGTAGAGGAAAATTCAAATCTAAAATTTTTATAATTAAGAGTTTCTATTGCACTGAAATATTCCATGAAGGATAGAAGAATATTTTTAAAATCTTCATGTATATCTATAGAGTTTTTAAGGGGTAATATTTTTTTAGATGCAACTTCATACCTTTTATCGTTAATGGCATTTATATGTTCTTCATAGGTGCTATCCATATCTAAAACAATTATAGGCACTATACCTAAAAATTCTATAAACTCTAGTACATCCTTTGCTCTATTCCAGTTATGAAATTTAGATCCAGGGAAAATAGCCATGTCAGTACTAAATAAATTTAGAATCCGTCCATATTCAAAATCCATTTCCATTTGAAGTTCTTCTAGTGTATCTTTATTATCTTCAATTAAGAGGTCAAAGGCATCACCAATGGTTATAATTCTATTAAAATTCTTATCAAATTCACCTATACAATTTTCCATATTAATATTTAACTGATGAATTTTGTCTTCATAGTTAAACCTGTCGTAGTCTTCCAAATAATATATTACTTCTTCTAGACTTTCTTCTAAAGGATGAGTTATATATTTAGTTAACTTTTCTAGGACTTCAGGAGTAGATTTATATTTTTTTCTGAATTGTAAAGGCGTAAGCTTATAGTGAAGTTTAAAGTGCTTATTAAAGTATCTAGTATGAGAAAAACCAATTTCCTCAGAAATTTCAGATAGTGTCATATCTGTATCTAAAATTAATTTTATAGATTCTTCAACTCTAATAAGATTTAAAAAATCAGTAAAGGAATAACCTGTAGCATATTTTATTTCTCTTGATAAATAATGAGTACTTAGATATTCGTTACTAGATATATCTTTAAGAGTTATATTATTTTGATAATTATTATAAATATATTTCGATATACTATGATATCTTTGAAGTTGATCTTTATTTTCTTTAAGCTCTTGTTTTTCATGAATTAAATAGTTAAAGTTATTTATAAGATGATAAAGAAGCTTTACAAGGATATCTTCAATTTCTTCATCATAATTATCTNNGCAGGACTTGACAAAGAAATACTCTTAAATCTTCATACTCTTCACCTAATTGCGAAGCCTTACTAGAAGAGTTGGTATAAAAAAACATATTCTCAATATCGTTATAGTATTTTTGAAAAAAGTAGGGATCTATTTGAAATATGAGTACTTTATTATCAGGATCATCACTTTCAATGCTATGAACTTCATCTATATTTATAATTTCAATTTGATTTTCACTTATTACATATTTTTCAGTATTTATATATAGATTGATTGTACCTTTTATAACATAAAGAATTTCGATGCAATAATGCCAATGGATTGGATAGTTTTTAATGGTATTAAAAGAAATAGATACAGGCATATTTGCAGAATAATTAATATATTGTCTATGCATTATAAACTCTCCTTGCCAGTTTCTTTAGTATTAATAGTATTATAGCATTAATTAGAAAAAACATGCTAGGGGAATAAAAGTGAGAAATGGGAAAACCTCAAGAAACTATTTTTCTTGAGGCTTTTGAATTTATTATGAACTTGCCTATAAAATTATTACCTAAGCAATATTTTAAGGCTCTATAACATTTCTATAAAAGCTGCCATTCTAGTGTTAAGTTGTCCAATGTCAGCAGTAGAGTAATCTGTTTCTATACTGATGTAAGGTATTTTTTTAGTGTTATTAACAAATCTTTTAATTTGCAATGTTTCTACGCTATAAGTATGACAAGCTTGAAGTATTACATCCACCACTGCATCAACTTTATATTCATCTATCATTCTATTAAGTAGCTCTGTACGGTTAGGATTAGGTGTCATACAAGAACATCCAATATTTAAATATTTACGAGCAATAGCATCATAGATATCAGGATTATTTTCATCTACTAATTCATCGATAGCTTTAGCACCAGTACAGTTTTCAAAAGCTACGACATGAGCTCCGTTATCTTCTATAGCTTTTATAACTTTTTCTGTAGCTCCACCAATAGGACATCCAGTTATAAGAATACGAGGTTTCTTTTCATATTTTTTTTCAGCTTCATATTCATCCTTAATTTTCTCACTTAGGGCATATATTTCTTTTGGTACCTCTGCTTTATCAAATTTAAATGTAGTACCATAAAGAACTTTAAACATATCTTGTCCTAATATAGCTGGTGGATCAAGTTTTCCAAGACTGTAGAAGGCTTTAAGAGCTTTTCTTTCTTCATTTTTTAATTTAATAGCTTCTTTAATATTTTCATCACTTATAGTAGTTTCAAATTGTTTTTCTAAAACTTCTTTAAATTTTATTACTTCTTTCTTCCAAAGTTTCAAACCTTCTTCACTTTGAGAGTTTGGTAGTTCCATAACATGAACAGGCTTAAACTCACTTAAATATTCATACATTTTTTTCTTTCCATCACAAGTAGTTTCACCTACAACTAAATCAGAAAAGTAAAAGAATGGACATTTATCTGTTTTTGCAAATCCATAACTTGATTTGATAAGTGGACATAGATTACGCGGTAATTCTTTTTCGGCTTCTGCAATTGTCTCATCAGACATAGAACAAAGAGATACAACACTTGCACCCATGGCAAGAGGTAATTCCTGTGGCATATAAGTACAAAATACTCCTACTAAAGGTATATTTTCATCTTTAAGTTTTTTAGCTGTAATAAAGGAGTTTCTCCTAGCCTCTGCAAAGTCTTCAAATATTTCAGGTAGTTCTTTTCTTATTTTCATTTTAATTCTCCTATCATTTTACGTGGTTATTTAAAAATAATCTATCTAATAAGATTATACATAGAAATTATGTAATATTATGAATTATAGTGTTATTTTATACATTTACATCTATCTATAGAATGTTATAATACTACATTGATAAAAATAGTGATAAAATTATATATAGTAGTTTAAGTAGTAAAAATTATTATTAATTTATTAGGATTTTATAGGAGGTAGGGCAAATGAAATACAGTTTTGATGAAAAAGTGGACAGGATAGGCAGTAACTGTTTAAAGTGGGACTTAATAAATAGAACATATAATGATAGTGAAATTATACCTCTATGGGTAGCAGATATGGATTTTAAAGTGCCAGAAGAAATAGGAGATGCTATAAGAAAAAGGTTAGAACATCCTATTTTTGGATACTCCCTTACACCACCATCATACTATAAAGCAGCTATAAATTGGTTTGATAAAAGATTTCAATGGAAAGTTGAAAAGGGATGGATGAAGTTTGCTCCGGGAGTTGTATCAGGTATAAAAACTATAGTTGCTGCTTACACAAAACCAGGAGATGAAATTATAATTCAAACGCCGGTATATCATCCTTTTTATAGTATTATAAAAAATAATGGGTGTCAGGTTATAAAAAATCCCTTAGATTGTAAAGATGGTAGATATGAAATGGATTTTGATAACTTAGAGAAGATAATTACTAAAAAAACTAAAATGATAATTCTTTGTAGTCCTCATAATCCAGTAGGAAGAGTATGGACTGTAGAAGAATTAAAAAGAGTTGGAGAAATATGTATAAAAAATAATGTGCTAGTGGTGGTAGATGAAATTCATGCAGATATAGTTTATAAACCTAATATACATACTGTATTTGCATCTATCAATGAAGAATTTGCTGATAACTCTATAATATGCACAGCACCAAATAAAACCTTTAATATTGCAGGGTTTAAAACTGCAAATATAATTATTAAAAATGAAAAATTAAGAAACCAATATATACTGCAAATGGAAAAAGACTGTATAGAAGGAGCAACTATTTTAGGTGCAGTAGCACAAGAAGCAGCATATACTAGTGGAGAAGAATGGTATCAAGGTCTTATGAAATATTTAGCAGGAAATATAGAATTTACTTTAGAATTCTTTGACAAAAGAATTCCTAAAATTAAGATTAGAAAACCAGAAGGAACCTATTTATTGTGGCTTGATTGCTCAGGATTAAATATGAAGCCAGAAGAATTAAGTAATTTCTTCCTTAAAAAGTGTAAAGTATGGTTAAATGATGGTAGTATGTTTGGACATGCTGGAGCTATGTTCCAAAGAATGAATATAGGAACTAGTAGGGGTGTTCTTCAAGAAGCTTTAGAAAGAATAGAGAGAGAAGTAAATAAGTTATAGGTTTATAATAGGAGGTTGCCTAAAAATAAGGCAACCTCTTAAATAGTTACTTTAAATTATAATTTTCAATAAGTTTTAGAGTTAGTTCTAAAGCATCTTCTCCATTTACCCATAGATCAGGTTTGATACCTTCACCTTCCTTAAAAAACTTTTCATCATATAGCCTTAACCAGTTTCCATAGGAAAATTCAATATGGGAATTAGGAAGGTAACCCAGTTCTACATTAGAACTTTCAAGAGTACCATGAGTATTAGTACCAACTACTACAATATTTTCAAAATCCTTTAGATGCTCTACAAAGAATTCAGCAGCTGAGGAGGTTTTTTTATCTGTAAGAACAAAGATAGTATTTAAATTTTTATTAAGCTCTTTTTTAGCTTTAGGTATATTTTCATAATAATAATCATCAATTTTTTCAAGTTGTAAAGTTTTTAGGTCATTATGAAAGGTGTTAAAATCGTAGTAGGAGGGGGCGTCCTTAGATCTTCCATAAAGAAGTAGAAAAAGACTCTTCCCTTGAGATGAAACTCCAAAATATTCATTTATCCAGTTTAAAGTGGTCAATATATCGCCACCATTATTACCACGTAAATCTAATATACTTACAGGGGAATCCTTTACTTTAGAAGCAGTATTAATGAAATCTATTCCTTCTAAACCTATATTGTAGGGAACTTCTCTGGAAGATATTATAGGAACATCATCTATAGTTGTGTATTCTAAAGGTGAAATAGACTCATCTGAAAGAGTATTTGATAATTTCAGTTCAATATCTTTAGTATATTCTGAGTCACCTCTATAAAAAACAACATTTAAATTCATTGAAGCTTGTCCAGTACATTTTTCTAAAACACCTAAATTGTATAATAGCTTACCTTCAGTATTTATTGAAAGATATAAGTAATTTTCGATGTTTTCATCTTTATTTATAGATTTAATGTAGTAAAAAACACCTCCATATTCTACATAATAGCCTATTTTGTTTTTAAAAATTCCTAGATTTGAATTTGTGTAATATCTAGAGGTATCTTCTAAATCAAAACCATTGTTCCCTATATAAAAATGCCTATCAGGTATAAAAGCAAGATTATCTTTTAAGGTTTTTGTTAGTTCAGCTACATTAATTACGTCATTATCACCAATAAAACTTAAAACTAATTCCTTAGCCTGTAAAAAAAAATTATCACTACCATAATAATTATATGGTGCGTAGCTAGATTTTAAAGCTTTAAAATATAGTTCTACATCATAAATAGCTTCTTTTCTGGTTATAGCAGTAGGAGATATTACGTGAGGTGTTGAAAATAGCAGAGCATGTTCTTTAGCAGTTAGTATATCTTCATTTGGAATTTTAGATATAAATTCTCTAATATTTAATTTAGATATGGGAATATTTAAATTTTTATGATTTATCTTTTCTAAAGCTTTTTTGAAGGAAATATCTTTTTTATAATAAGGTAAATAAATTAAAATTAAACCTAAAATTATAATAAAAAGAATTTTAAAAGTTTTTTTCAAATTAAAATCCACCCCCTATAATTATATTAAATAAGGTTATTATACCATAAAATGTAAAAAATAAACACCTTATGAATAAAAATAAAACAAATTAATAATTGACTACCTTTTAGTTACACTATGTTTTGGTTATAATGTTATTAATAAGAATTAGAAAAGAATTTCAGCTAGTTTTAGTATAGATAAATCTTAATTTTACATTGATGTAAATATATAATAGAAAAAATAAATTTGGGAGTGATAAAGTGGCAAAGATTATTATAATAGAGGATACAGAAACTATTAGGCAGGAGCTTGCAACATTTTTAAATAGATATGGATATGAGGTCATAGCCCCTACTAATTTTGAAAATATAATATCTATTATTGAAAAAGAAGAGCCCAATCTCATACTCTTAGATATAAACTTACCTGTATTTGACGGATTCTACATTTGTAGAGAAGTGAGGAAAACTTCTCAAGTGCCTATAATTGTGGTTACAAGTAGAGATAGTGATATGGATGAGCTAATGAGTATGAATTTAGGAGCAGATGACTTTATAACTAAGCCTTATAATACACAAATACTTTTAGCGAGGATAAATTCAGTACTAAAGAGAGTAAATCAAGGGAATGAAGGGAATCAAGAAATATTAGTGTATAATGATTTAAAGTTAAATCTATCTAATGGAACCATAAACTGTGGAGATAATGCTTTAGAAATCACTAAAAACGAATTAAAAGTTCTTTATTACCTTATAAAAAATAAAGGAAACATTGTATCTAGGGAGGATCTAATGGATTATCTATGGAAGTCTAATTTGTTTGTAGATGATAACACTTTGTCAGTTAATGTGACAAGACTTAGAAAAAAATTAGAGGAAATTGGAATTAAAGATGTTATAGAAACAAGAAGGGGACTTGGATATATAATGCCATAAATATATAAATATTTATGTAGAGAACTATTTATACATAAAACTATTTAAATATGGAANNTAGTTAAATAGTTGTTCTGTTTATGCGGGTTTGAAGGAGTTTTCTACTATAAATAGTAGAGAGGAATAGATAAAATGAAAGTTAGGGATTATCTTAAATCAAGAATTGGCTTTTTAATAATTAATGGAGTCCTATTTATGATTTTTGTATCTATTTTAATATTTTTAAATGTAGGGAGTGGACTAATATTTTTATCTTTTATATTATGGTTTATCCCATTAAGTACATATATAACCCTTGAAGTTATTAAACATAAGAAATTTCTAGACAATATTACAGGAACTATAGATAGCCTTGATAAAAAGTATTTACTTCCAGAGGTTATGGAAAAGCCAGATTTTTTAGAAGGTGAAATAGTTTATCAAGTTCTTAGGGAATGTAATAAAAATATGCATGAAAATGTAAAAAAGTATGAATGTACCCAAAAAGAATATAGAGAATACATAGAAATGTGGGTTCATGAAGTAAAGACGCCTATTGCTTCTGCTAGACTTATTATAGATAATAACGAAAGTACGGTAACAAATAAAATTGGACATGAATTGAAGAAGGTAGAAGATTTCATAGAACAAGTCCTTTATTACTCAAAGAGCAACGATGTAAGTAAGGACTATATTATAAGAGAATTTAATTTAGAAGAAGCTGTTATGGAGATTTTGAGAAAGAATTCTAGAGATTTCATAAATAAAAAAATATCCTTAGAGATAGGAGATATAGGAGGTAAAATTTTTAGTGATATAAAATGGGTGGAATTTATTTTAAATCAAGTTTTAGGAAACGCCATAAAGTATTCTAAGGAATCAAATGGGATAATAAAAATACATTCAACTTCTACAGAAAATAAAATAACTTTAACTATAGAAGATAATGGTGTTGGAATTTCAGAAAGAGACATTTTTAGGGTTTTTGAAAAAGGATTTACTGGGGATAATGGAAGAAAGTTTGGTAAATCCACAGGAATGGGATTATATCTGTGTAAAAAACTTTGTAATAGACTTGGATTGGGGATAAATATTGAGTCAAAGTTAGAATATGGAACTAAGGTCTATATAAATTTTCCACTAGGAAGATTTACCAGCTTTTAATAATAGCTAAAATAAACTGATTGGATAAAAATTAATCTCAATCAGTTTTTTTATGGTAAACATTTGATTACATTGTACTTATACCTAGGGCTTCAATAGTTTCATAAACAGGGCTACTCCTAAGTTTATAGATTAACTTTTAGACTTTCATTATTATCTTACGAAAATGAAAGATTAATGACATGAAATTAAATACAACATACTTTTAGAAAAATATATAATAAGTTCATAAAGTTAAGGCAAAACTTAAAATGTATTTTAGGAGGATGAATTATGGAAAATGTCTTAAAGGTTGTAAATATAGAAAAATATTATGGTGGAAAGGGAAATGTGACTAAAGCTATTGATAATATAAGTTTTGAGGTAGAGAAGGGGGAGTTCCTTGGAATAATGGGACCTTCTGGAAGTGGTAAAACTACACTTTTAAATTGTATATCTACCATAGACACAGTGACTACAGGAAATATAATTATAAATAATAAAGATATAACTAGTCTTAAGAATAATGATATTGAAAAGTTTAGAAGAGATGAGCTTGGATTTATATTTCAAGATTTTAATCTTTTAGATACATTAACTGCTTATGAAAATATTGCATTGGCACTTACTATACAAGATGTAAAACCTAAAAGTATAGATGGAAGAATTAAAGCAGTAGCAAACAAATTAGGTATAAGTGAAATTTTAAATAAATATCCTTATGAAATGTCTGGTGGTCAAAAACAAAGGGTTGCTTCAGCTAGAGCTATCGTTACTAATCCATCACTAATTTTAGCTGATGAACCAACAGGAGCATTAGATTCTAAGTCCTCTAGATTATTACTAGACTCCTTTGAGAAATTAAACGAAGAACTAGAAGCTACTATACTCATGGTCACACATGATGCTTTTACAGCTAGTTATGCTCATAGGATTTTATTTATAAAAGATGGAAAAGTATTTAATGAACTAATTAGAGGAAATGATAGTAGAAAAGAATTCTTCAATAGAATTATTGAGGTAGTGACATTACTTGGAGGTGACAGTGGGGATGTATTCTAAAATTGCATTAAATAATGTAAAGAAAAGTTTTAAAGACTATACCATATATTTTTTAACTTTAACCTTTGCCGTTTGTATATTTTATAGCTTTAACTCTATAGAATCACAAAAGGCAATGTTTGAAATAAGTAAGAAGGAAGCTAGTTTTATAGATATGTTAACTACAGTTATTTCTTGGGTATCTGTATTTGTGTCAGTAATTTTGGGTGGACTCATTGTTTATGCAAATAACTTTATGATAAAACGAAGAAAAAAAGAACTTGGTGTATATATGACATTGGGTATGAGTAAAAGAAAAATCTCAAGTATTTTAGTGTCTGAATCTTTTTTCATAGGCCTTATGTCTTTAGTAGCAGGGTTAATCTTTGGTATAGTTTTATCACAAGGATTATCTCTTTTTACAGCGAAGTTATTTCAGGTAGGCATGAGTGAATACAAATTTGTATTTTCACAAAATGCTGCTGTAAAGACTATAGCTTATTTTGGAATAATGTTTTTACTTATAATGATATTTAATACCTTTGTAATTTCAAAATACAAACTTATAGATATGATAAATGCTAGTAAGAAAAGTGAAAATATAAAGATTAAAAATCCTATAGTATCAATTATTATTTTTATTTTAGGAGTAGGAATACTTATAACTGCTTATAAGTTTATAATAGAAGTGGGATTAGACATAACTGATTCTAGATTTACTATTTCGATAATACTGGGGATTCTAGGAACTATATTATTTTATTATGGATTAGCTGGATTTATATTGTATGTAATCAAGAATAGTAAAAATATATACCTTAAAAAACTAAATATATTTGTTACTAGACAGATAAGTAGTAAAATTAACACAAATTTTGTATCTATAACAGTTATATGTTTAATGCTCTTTATAACTATTTCTATATTATCTACGGGATTGAGTTTTAAAAATTCTTTAGAAAGTAGTCTTAAGGATACAGTACCTTTTGATGTCTCAGCTAGAATTATAAATTTTGAAGGTTCGGAAAACAAAACTATAGAACAGGCCATTAAAGAATTAGGGT
The DNA here is from genome assembly GCF_002414285.1 of Clostridium sp. UBA5119. Taxonomy (NCBI): domain Bacteria; kingdom Bacillati; phylum Bacillota; class Clostridia; order Eubacteriales; family Clostridiaceae; genus Clostridium; species Clostridium sp. UBA5119. The sequence goes on from NZ_DHYX01000045.1 coordinate 15,674, forward strand.
TCAATTTCACAGAGAAAGAAAAGTATGTAGTATTACAAGAGTATAGACTAGAAGAAAGTTATGGTGATATATTAAGAGGATATGGTAAAGAAGATAAATTTCTTGATAACGATTATAGTAACATGTCAGCTCTAAAAATAAGTGATTATAATAAACTAAGAGAGTTAAATGGACAAAGTTCCATAGACTTAAAAGAAGATGAAGTATTAATAACCTCTAACTTTAGTAAATTAGTGCCTTTAGTTAAAAGCTATATGAAGGAAAACACAGTAATTAAAATAAATAATATAAACTATAATATAAAAAATCAAGAGCTTATTACAGAAGCTTATGAAAGCACAGGCTTTGCTAATAATTTCTTTACAGTAATACTTCCAGATAAGGCTTTAGAAAAACTTAAGCCCTATGACTCTATATTAAATTGTAACTTTGTAGGTGAAGATAGAGAAAAACGAGAATCAAAAATAGGAGAAATATTCAAAAATAGCAGAGATGAAAATGCTTCGGGTAAAGACTTTATAATTTTAGGTGATACCAAGACTGGCATATACAATATGACAAAAGGAGCTACTACCACAATTTTATATATAGGTATATATATTGGGATTGTATTCTTAATTTCTAGTGCAGCAGTCCTTGCTCTTCAACAATTATCAGAAGCTAGTGAAAGCGTTGATAGATATAAATCACTAAGAAGGATTGGAGCTTCAAGAAAGATGATAAATAAAACCATATTTATTCAAACTTTAATATACTTTGCAATGCCATTAGTATTAGCTATAATTCACTCCATAGTTGGAATTAGTGTAGCTAATGAATTTATATCTCTTTACGGCGATGCAGAGATAGGGGCTTCAGCCACTATAACAGCACTACTGATAATAGCTATATATGGAGGTTATTTCTACGCCACCTATATAGGCTATAAGAATGTAACTAACACTCCAAATCTATGATTTGGCTAAGTGTTAGTTACTCCAGGGAATGAAATGAGTCGGAGTTTCATTATTCCCACTCCAAATCTATGATTTGGTTAAGTGTTAGTTACTCTAGGGAATGAAATGAATATATTTTTTAGTAATAAAGGTAGCCATAAAGCTACCTTTATATTTATATATAAGGTTATATTACATAACTACTATCAATTTTTAGATGAGAGTTTATAAACTACATCACACATATTAGCAACTTCTGGAGAATGGGTAACTAAAATTATGCATTTGCCATGATCATGTGCCAATTTTTGAAATATTTTTATAATACTATTTTCTGTTTCACCATCAAGATTTCCCGTTGGTTCATCTGCTAAGATTACTGCAGGATCATAGGATAATGCTCGTGCAATAGCAACACGTTGTTGTTCACCACCGGATAACTTTAATATTCTACGATTGGCTGTAGGTTCATCCAATCCTACACTATTTAATAGTTCTAAGGCTTTTTCTTTTTTATTTGATATTTTTTTACCTGATATGTCCATTGAAAGAATAACATTTTCAATGGCTGTTAAGTGAGGTAAGAGATTGAAACTTTGAAAAACAACTCCAATAAAATTACTTCTATATTTACAACAATTGAGTTTGCTTATATCTTTTCCATCAAATAAAATGGAACCTTGTGTTGGCTTGGCAAGTCCAGATAATAAGGAGAGAAGGGTTGTTTTACCGGCGCCAGATTTTCCTACAATAGAATAAACTTTATTATCTTTAAATTCATAATTCATGTGACTTATAATTTCACGTTGCTTATTGTCATAAGAATAACATAAATCTTTTAGTATAAAAGAACTCATAATAACGGCCCCCTTTAAGTACGATTACTTAAGATTTTTAATGGTTCATATCTAAGAATAGATATTACTGCTGTTGCACTTGATATCAAGGCAAGTAAAATACCTAGTCCTAATAGTTGGAATAAAACAACAACATCTATACTTGCTGTAATATCTTTAACATAATTAATTTTTGTTTTACTATTAGACGGCCTTGACATGCTACCTTTACTACTGTCCATTCTACCTTGAAATTCACCACCGAAGTTTTCTTTAGTTGTTTGGGTAGATGTTTCTACAGAAGCAATTTGATTTTCTAACAACTTATCTGCGATTGGAACAGAAATAGTAGCACCAATACAAGTGCTTATTACTATGGAGATAAATGTAATGATAAATGCTTCAGATATAAATTGAGTTGCAATTTTTACTTTATTCATACCAATAGCAGCTAATACCCCAATTTCATATTTTCTTTCTCTTGCAGCAAATAGGTTGAAAATAATTAGTATAGCTGCACCTATTATTAAAACAACTAAAAGAAAATATAGTGAATAATTGCTTAAGTTATTTAGTGGTATTAGGCTTTGTTCGTAGGAATCAACATCTTGTGATGAAATTGTATAGATTGTATCATCTAAACCAAGAGCAACAACGTCTGTTTCAAAAGCCTTATAGTTTTCAATGTTAGAGAACACGTATGTACCACTTTCCTGACCACGTAAAGCTGTAGAGATTTCTATTCCTGATGTTTCATCAGTATCAACTGTTGCATTTGATTTAGACTTATCAACAATTGAGTTTAAGGCATTGAAACTTATATAAATTTGATTTGCAGGATCAGATGAAGCATTAAAACCCATCATGTTTCCTTGTTGAGAGGTAGAAGATTCACTATTGCTATATATACCGCAGACTGTCATTGATACAATTTCTTCCTCATTATTTGGATTTACTAATGTGATACTAGCTCCAACCTTCAATTCATTAAGAATGGCTAATTCATCACTAACAATGCATTGTGGTTTCGTTGTCGCTGAATCAAACACAGTTCCATCTGTAATTTTTTTTGTACCATTCTTAAATGATGTCATTGCATCGTGGGAACTGTATCCAATAACAGTGAAATCTCCCTGACTTCCCATTTTACCAAATCCCTTATTACCATTTGGGTTATTCACTGGCATTCCATTTGAATTAATAGAATCTTCTTCATTTGTAGTAGAGGTATCTACGGGTGATAGAGTGACATCACCGTTAAGAGAAGAGGTAATAGTATAGTAAAAATCATTTACAAATTTAGATTGTGCATAAATTTTCATTTCTTCTAATGATAAATTTTGTGAACCTTGTAATGTTTTTAATTTATCATTAAAGGGTTCAGCATTTTTCATTAGTGATTGTCGGTCTACGGATATTTGTGCAGTAATTTCCAATGAATCAAGAGAGGCCTCCCTTGAAGTTTCTGCACTTTGTCTAATACTAAGGGCAATACAAGCGGAAACAGAAATAATTATTGTTATAATTGTAATTAAAATATTTCTAACTTTTGCTCTTGTAATACTTTTTAAGGCATTTTTAAAGATGTACATAATAATCTTCCTTTCTAACAGAGATTAAATTTTCTAAGTGGTTACCTGTGAGATTAATTATGAAATACTTACCTTAAAATAATCTTAAAAATGTAATATATAAATAAAGTTTCTACACTCTAATAGTTTGATTATCTATTAGAATATAGAAACCTTATTATAACGAAAACATTAAAAAATTTATTCCAATTTTAGCTTCACTCCATTCTTGAAAAATTATTAGCTAGTAAAGATTTTAACTAATATAAAATTTATTTATATTTAAATGATATTACATTAATTATATACTTATACAATTTAATCCTGT
>NZ_DHYX01000045.1:19349-23318 GCF_002414285.1 Clostridium sp. UBA5119
ATGAAAATTTACATAAAAATACGATTAGAGATGTTTTTAGAAAGTTTTTTATAAAAGCTTTAAATTTATAGATGTAGAGGTGGAGAAAATGAAAAAAATTTTAGTACTTGGTGGAACCTATTTTATAGGAAAATCCATTGTACAAGCTTTATTAGGTTCTCAGAAAGATTATGAAATTTACACCTTAAATAGAGGAAGTAGAAAAACCGAAGATAGAAGAATTACTAATATAATTTGTGACAGAGAAGATTTAAATGAAATGAAAAAATGTCTTAGTGAGCATGAATTTAATTATATAATTGATGTGTCTGGACTTAATGTAAATCAGTTAGAAATTCTTCATGAAGCCCTAAATTATGAAAAGTTAGAGAAATTTATTTTTATTAGTTCAAGTGCTGTGTATGATGTAGAAAATTATAAAATTCCATTCAAAGAATCATTTATGCTAAGAAAAAATAAATATTGGGGAGATTATGGAACAAACAAAATAGAGTGTGAAGAGTTTTTAGAGGATAAGTATAACTACAGTAATGTTCAGCTTATAATACTACGCCCTCCTTATGTTTATGGAGAAAATAATTATGCAGCTAGGGAAGGTTTTATTTTCCATCATATTATCAATGATAGGCCGATTCTAATTCCTAATGATGGGGAAACTAAAATTCAGTTCATCTACTCTAAGGACCTAGGCAATTTAGTAGAAGGATTTTTAGATACAAATCAAGATAATCTATCTATTTATAATGTTGGAAATAGCGAGGCAGTGACCTTTAATACATGGATAGAATTATGTGAGAAGGCTGCTGGTAAAAAGTCAATAAAACATCATTTTTATTATAAAGAAAAGGGGTATAATGAAAGAGATTTCTTTTCATTCTTTAATTATGACAATGTGCTGGATGTAAAAAAAGTCCATAGTATATTTAAAGAAGAAACTTCTATGTATGAAGGCTTAAAGAAGTGCTATCAATGGTATCTTCATAATGAATCCATGGTTATGATGAAAAAACATGTAGCAGAAAAGGAAGAAGAAATTTATAAGTTATTAGGAAAATAGTTCATAGTTTTATAATATGGATGTATAACTATGAATTTAGTAATATATTTAGTACGATATGGAGATTAAAATGGATAAGTTAATATTTTGGGATTTTCAAGGTACATTAGCTCATAATGAGTGGATGCTTAGTAAAGCTTTATTCAAGGTTTTATGTAAGTATGAACCATATACGGAAATAGGTATTGAAGATTTTAAGAAAATCTCATTAGTGGGATTTCCTTGGCAACAACCTGAAAAGGAATATGTGAATCTCACTTCTAGTAATGCTTGGTGGAACCATGCTGAAGATATATTAATAAAGGGATATATAAAGTTAAATATATCAGAAGAAAAAGCAGCTATCTACTCAAAAGAAATTAGACAAGTACTTGCATCAGGAGAAAGTTTTCAACTATATGAAGATACAATAGAAGTATTACAGTACTTTATGAAAAAGGGTTATTCAAACGTAATACTCTCAAATCATATTCCTGAATTACCTAAGATAGTAGAGAAATTAGGATTATCACCGTATATAATCGATTGTATATCATCTGCTAATGTTGGATATGAGAAGCCAAATCCTAAAATATATCATTATGCTTTGAAAAAGCATTGCAATTATAGGGATATATGGATGGTTGGAGATAGTATTTTAGCTGATGTAACAGGTCCAGAACATGTTGGGATTAAAGCGGTATTAGTAAGAAGTAATATAGAAGAAACTGTTAGATATTATTCAAAGGATTTATTAGGAGTGAAAGAAATAATAGTATAGAAAATTAATATTGAAAATGGTTAGCAATAAGCTATTGAGTTCATACAAGATAAGATAATCATTAGATTTAGAAAAACTATTTATTATACTGTGATAATTAAAAATACATTGGAGGATAGCTATGATAAAACAGTACACAAATTTAAATAATTTAGATATGTCTAGAGAAATAAAACAAAATATTGAAAGAATATTCATGGGGAATAATGGAGAAAAGACCTTAGAGCACAGTATTAATGTTGCTAAAACTAGTATTATAATTGCAGAAAAATATAACTTAGATAAAGATGTTTGTGAAATTGCTGGATATCTTCATGACATTAGTGCAATTATTAGCCCTGAAGACATGCTACAATATGCAAGAAGTAATTATTGGTATATAGATGAGGCAGAAAAAAAGTACCCATTTTTATTGCATCAACGCTGTTCAGTTGAATTAGCAAAGGAAGTATTTAACATAGAAGATAATAATATACTAGGTGCAATAGGTTGTCATACTACTTTAAAATTAAATCCTACACCATATGAGATGACTTTATTTATAGCTGACAAACTTTCATGGGATCAAGATGGAAGACCTCCTTTTTATGATTTAGTAAAAGAAGAATTAGATAAGTCATTATATCATGCAGCTTTAGCGTATATGAATTATATTGTAGATAATAAATTAATATTATATCCACATAAATGGTTTATAGAAGGAAAACAATGGCTAGAAGGGCATTGTAATACAAGTAAGGAGTTATGAATAAAGAAGAAAAGAATCAGTTTATAGTAGATACCATAGCTAAGGTAAATAAGATATTCTATATTCATTAAAAAATAGAGGATAAAGTATTCATAAATGAAACTTTTAAATTGGAATTTGTGGATAAAAAACTACAATATAAAGATATGGTAGATTATCATAGAGTTATGAAGAACCATTTAAATTAAATAGACTTTGAATATATGGTATGGCAAGAGTTTATAGAAGGATTTGCTAGATATAATGAAAATCTTATTAGAGAAAAGTTACAAGTAAAATTAAATTCTAATAAATTAGAAAAACCTTTTAGTAGAGTAATCTTTTATGAGCTAGGTAGTAGATCCATAAGTGCTATATTAAAAGAAAATCCTGAGATTAAGGGGAATATTAGATGTATATATGATAAAATTAATATATAATGGATGAACTTTAGATAAATGGTAGGGGGAGTGTTATATGGATTTTTTATATATTGTTATAGGGGTTATAGTGGCTGAGTTTATATGTTCAATATTGTTTAGAGGATTTAATGATAGCATTATTGGACTTTTTAAACCGATGCAGAAGTTTGTATCAAAATCTAAGAAGAAAGTATGGAGTGCTATAGGGTATGGTATTGCTGTTTTTATTGCTTTGGCAATTAAGGATAGTTTTGAACTACATTACATTTGGTATGGTATATTAATTGGAGTTTTATTGTCTCTTAATGACATAATCTTTGAGAGAGGAATATTTGAGAAGAGAATAGACAATTTATAATAATATTAAAGTAAAAAATTTTATAGTATTAATAAGGTATAAAGAATAAAAGGTATAAAGCTAGTTTTATGATAGCTTTATACCTTTTATTTTAATTTATTTTAGACATAACTCTTTTAAATTCGGATATTGCACCACTAAGAGAAATTAAATCTTCATCTGGTAGCACAGATAACTTTTCCTTAAGAAAGCTTTTCATTAAATCCTTTTTGATTTTAAAGACTTCATGGGCTTTTTCTGTTATTTCAATCCTAATAACTCTTCTATCCTTTGGATCTTCATATCTATTAACATAACCACACTCAAGGAGTTTATCTATTATTGGGGTCATATTGGGTTTAGATATACAAAGGTCTCTAGCTATACTAGACACCGATGAAGGTCCATTTTGAGCTAGGTAAAAAACCACTTTTACATGAGATGGTGGCACAACTGTATTTTTCATAAAGTCTTCTAATTTTATAATCTTTTTATGAAGTAGCATCATAAGAAGGAAAAAGTCCTCAGATAGTTTAGTTAAATTTTTTTCATCCATAATAATTCTCCTTTGGTTACAGTATTGAATTTCTATATCCGATGACTACCAGCTCTAATACTCCTATCTTCTTCAAAGTATGAGTAAAGAGCTGCTACGTCCCTGGATAA
>NZ_DHYX01000045.1:23365-23678 GCF_002414285.1 Clostridium sp. UBA5119
CTAAGAACTCTGTTTATATTAAAATCGTTAATTAAAAATTAAAAAATCCACAATAAAATAGTTATTGACTTATAATAGTTATAAAACTATAATTAATATATGTTTGTAACTGTTATATACTTATAAATAATATAATATCATAATTTATATAAATTAATAAGTATTTTATAAGATTATTATAAATAAATTTTTTTAAAATTGCAAATAAACTGATAAATCGTAAATACTATTGTTATCTATGTTCATATAGCATAGGTAATAAAGTATTTTGTTTTTAGTTTATTTCTTAGTAATTCATTATTGTAAGAGGGAG
>NZ_DHYX01000025.1:0-5965 GCF_002414285.1 Clostridium sp. UBA5119
TCTGCAATAATTCTTCCAAGATTCCCCCTTAAAACATTTAAAAATACTCTTCTTGGAAGAATTATTGCAGAACAGCTTATGGATTTTATGGAGTCCGATAATACTGCTTTAATTTCTCCAGAAGAAGTATTTGAAGAAGAAGTTTTATCAAAGCAGGTTAAAATTAGGATATCCAATGAGAGCCACACTAGATTATATTTAACAGGAAGTAATATGATAAATTATGTTAGCAGCAAAGTTGAAGAGCTAGAAGGAGCAGCTATAAAGAAAGTTATAGATAGATTTGTAGAATTTCTTAGCTTTTATCCAGTAGATTTGATGATTGGAATTATGCAGGATATGAGAGAAAGTCAAAAGAAAATATATAATTTCATATTAGAAAATGAAGAATTTGTAGAGAATTACTTTGTAGCTTATACTGAGATAAAAGGGTAGATAGCCATGAATAAGAATTTTGAAAAATTGAGGGTTAAGCTTTATAATAGGGTAACTAATATAGTTAATGGTGGAGAGATGTTTAAAGCTAGAAGAGATGGCGAAAAATTTGTAGTAAATATACCAGAAGAGTTAAAGGTAGAGTTTTATAGACTAATAGATAGAGTAAATCTAGCCATTATGGAGGATAAGGAAAATTTCTATGGATACTTTTTATTTCAGGTAAAAAGAGAAATAAGATATGATATAGCTACACCTACAGCTATAAGTTTTAAGAGAGCTAAATATATAATTTATTTTAATCCTCTTATATTTTTACAACTTAATTTAAGTCAGATGCAAGGGACTATAAAACATGAAATACATCATATTTTAGCATTGCATCTAGTAAGGGCAAAGGAATTAAGAAAAAAATACAGTACTTTAGCTGTTAATATGGCTATGGACATAGTTGCAAATCAATATATTGATTTCTTACCTGCCTATGCAACTACCTTAGAGTGGGTAAATACAAAATATAATTTGAAGTTAGAACCATATAATTCTATGGAGTACTATGTGAGAGAAATTCAAGGAGAATTGGATTTGTTAGAAGAGGACAAAGAAGGAGAAGAGGATGATTCTAAAGGCGATACTAAGGATGAATATGATCCTAAAAAGACTCATGATACCTGGGATGAATCTGATGATATAGATGATAAAACTCTGAAGTCCTTTACGGAGAAATTTGCAGAGCTTTCTAGTAAAGGAAAGCTTCCAATAGAGATAGAAGCTATGCTAAAAACTTTAAAGGGAAGTGAAAATGAAATCCCATGGAATATTTATTTGAAAAAAATAATGGGAAGCTTAGAGAGTAGTAAGAAGAAAACTGTAACAAGAAGAAGTCGAAGACAACCAAATAGATTAGATTTAAAAGGGGAGTTAAGAGGTCATAGGGCTAAAATTGCTGTAGCTATTGATATAAGTGGAAGCATAAGTGATGCTGAGTTTATGCAATCTATGCAAGAAGTACTTTCAATAGTAAAAAATTATAATAGTGAAGTAACTATAATAGAGTGTGATAGCAATATTAAAAGAGCATATAAGGTTAAGTCTGTAAAAGATATAAGAGAAAGGGTTACTAAAGGGGGAGGAACACAGTTTACTCCTGTATTTGAATATATAAATAACACAGATACTAATTTACTTATATACTTTACTGATGGTAAAGGTGAAGATAAGCTAAAGGTTACTCCTAAGAGTTATAGAACTTTATGGATAATGTCAGGTAGAGGAGATAAATTATCTCTAAAGGAGCCTTATGGAATAGTAAAGAGGCTTAAGGCTATAGAAGAGAAGGATGAGTTTATAGATATACATGACGTAAGAAATGATGGTTGGTCCATGAATAGTGTTGAACCTACAATATAAAGTATTAAAAATTATATAGTTTTACCAATGAGGCTTTTACAAAATGGATAACTCTATTTTTGAAAGCCTCATTTTCTTATAGTTAAGTAATAAGTCTTTAATAAATTCTAACGCTATACATAATATCCACTTATTTAGCTCAACATATAAATGGTATAAGAGTAAAAGTTAAAGATTTATAACTTAGAGAAAAGTAACAAAAGGCTATTGAGGCATTAGATATATGTCTAAATACCTTCATACCAATATATCTAAACTGTAAGAAAAGAGGTAATAACATGAGAAAAATGAAGACTATGGATGGTAATACAGCAGCAGCACATATATCCTATGCATTTACAGAAGTAGCCGCTATATTTCCAATTACACCATCTACACCTATGGCTGAGCTAGTAGATGAATGGGCCGCTAAGGGAAGAAAAAATATATTTGGTCATCCTGTTAAAGTAGTAGAGATGCAATCTGAGGCAGGGGCAGCTGGAGCATTGCATGGTTCCTTACAAGCAGGAGCTCTATCATCTACATATACAGCATCACAAGGCCTATTACTTATGATACCTAACATGTATAGGATGGTAGGAGAAAGATTACCTGGAGTTATACATGTTGCAGCTAGAGCTCTTACTACGTCATCCTTAAGTATATTTGGTGACCATCAAGATGTTATGGCTACAAGACAAACAGGATTTGCAATGCTTGCAGAAGGTTCTGTTCAGGAGGTTATGGATTTAGCAGCAGTAGCACATTTAAGTGCTATAAAGGCTAGAATGCCATTTCTTAGTTTCTTTGATGGCTTTAGAATTTCCCATGAAATACAAAAGGTTGAGGTTATAGAGCAGGAAGAACTTGCAAAACTAGTAGACTATAAAGCTATTGATGAGTTCAGAAAAAATGCTTTAAACCCAGATCATCCAGTTACAAGAGGAACTGCTCAAAACCCTGATTTATATTTCCAAATGTGTGAATCACTAAATAGATATTATGAAGATATACCTACTGTAGTAGAAAATTATATGAGTGAAATAACAAAACTAACAGGAAGAGAATATCACTGTTTTGATTACTATGGATCACCGGATGCAGATAGGATAATCATATCAATGGGTTCTGTATCTGAAGTAGTTGAGGAAACCATAGACTATCTGAGTGCTAAGGGAGAAAAGGTAGGTCTTGTAAAAGTAAGACTTTATAGACCTTTCGCTATAGAGAAATTTATAAAAGCTATACCAAGTACAGTTAAGAAGATAGCAGTACTTGATAGAACTAAGGAGCCAGGTTCTATAGGGGAACCTCTTTATCTAGATGTAGTAAGATCACTATTCGGAAAAGAAAATGCTCCATTAGTAGTAGGTGGAAGATTTGGACTTGGTTCAAAGGATCCAATTCCAGCTCATATAGCTGCTGTATTTGAAAACCTCAAAGAAGATAAACCTAAGGATAGATTTACTATAGGAATAATTGATGATGTTACAAACTCATCTTTAATGCCAAAGGAAGATATAGATGCTACGCCAGAAGGAACAACCTCATGTAAGTTCTGGGGATTAGGTTCTGACGGTACCGTTGGAGCTAATAAGAGTGCTATAAAGATTATTGGAGATCACACAGACATGTATGCTCAAGGATATTTCTCTTATGATTCTAAGAAATCAGGTGGAATAACTGTTTCTCACTTAAGATTTGGTAATAAACCAATTAAATCTCACTATACCATTGACAAAGCAGATTTTGTTGCTTGCCATAACCAATCCTACGTCTATAGTTATAACCTATTGCAAGGGTTAAAGAAGGGTGGAAAGTTTCTTTTAAATACTCAATGGACAGAAAAGGATTTAGAAGATAGATTACCAGCTGACTTAAAAAGATATATATCAGAAAATAATATAGATCTCTACATCATAAATGCAGTTAAAATAGCTCAAGAAATTGGGTTAGGTGGAAGAATAAATATGATAATGCAAGCTGCCTTCTTTAAGATAGCAGATATCATACCTATTGAAGATGCAGTAAAATATTTAAAAGAAGCGGTTATAACTTCCTATGGAAAGAAGGGTGAAAAAGTAGTAAATATGAATCATGCTGCCATTGATTCAGGAATAAATTCTATAACTAAGATAGAAGTTCCAAGTAAATGGAAGGATGCTAAGGATGATAAGTTAGATATAATGAAGGAGGATCCTACTTTTATTAAGGATATTGTAGAGCCAATGAATAGAATGGAAGGAGATGCTATTCCAGTTTCTATATTGGTTAGAGAAGGAGTAGATGATGGTACCTTCATGGCAGGTACTACTGCCTTTGAGAAGAGAGGAATAGCAGTAAATGTACCACAGTGGATTTCAGAGAACTGTATTCAATGTAATCAATGTTCATATGTATGTCCACATGCCACTATTAGAGCCTTTCTATTAGATGAAAAAGAAAAAGAAAATGCTCCAAAGGATATGAAGTTGCTAGAAGCCAAGGGGCTTAAAACCGAAGCTCCAATGTTTTTCCATATAGGAGTTACACCTTTAGATTGTACTGGATGTGGAAACTGTGCAGAGGTTTGCCCAGCTAAAGAAAAAGCTTTAGTTATGAAACCACAGGATAGTCAACATGATCAAATAGAAGTTTGGAATTATGTTGTAGAAAAAGTTACAAATAAAAAGAATCCATTGAACAAAAATACTGTGAAGGGTAGTCAATTTGAGCAGCCTCTCCTTGAATTCTCAGGTGCATGTGCAGGATGTGGAGAAACTCCATATGCTAAACTTGTAACTCAATTATTTGGAGATAGAATGATGATAGCTAATGCTACTGGTTGTTCATCAATTTGGGCAGCAGGAGGACCTTCAACAGCCTATAGACCTAATAAAGAAGGCTATGGACCAGCATGGGCTAACTCACTCTTTGAAGATAATGCTGAGTATGGTTTTGGAATGTTTATGGCTGTTAAAACTATAAGAGAAAGAATTGCACAGAATATAAGAGAAGCTCTAAGTGGGAATATTTCAGAGGTAGCTAAGCCTGTGTTACAGGATTGGTTAGATAACATGGATAAGAGTGAAGGTACAAGAGATAGAGCAACTAAGTTAACCCAAGTTCTTCAGAAAGAAAATAGTGAAATATCTAAGAAGATACTAGAAGATAAAGAATTCTTTGTTAAGAGATCTCAATGGCTATTTGGAGGAGATGGATGGGCTTATGATATAGGATATGGTGGTCTTGACCATGTATTGGCATCAGGAGAAAATGTAAATGCATTAGTCTTTGATACAGAAGTTTATTCTAATACAGGAGGTCAATCATCAAAATCAACTCCAACGGCTGCAGTAGCTAAGTTTGCAGCATCGGGGAAGCGAACTAAGAAGAAGGATTTAGGAATGATGGCTATGAGCTATGGTTATGTGTATGTAGCTCAAGTATCCATGGGAGCAGATAAAAATCAGACTATAAAAGCTATTTCAGAAGCTGAAGCTTATGATGGACCATCATTAATAATAGCTTATTCTACATGTATTAATCATGGTATTAAAGCTGGAATGTCTTATTCACAAGAAGAACAGAAGAGAGCAGTAGAGTGTGGATATTGGACTTTATATAGGTATAATCCAGATTTAAAAGGAACTAAGAATCCGTTCTCCTTAGATTCAAAAGCACCAAATGGAAGCTTTAAAGACTACTTATTAGGTGAGGTTAGATATGCATCCTTAGCCAAGGTATTCCCGGAAGTAGCGGAGGAATTATTTGCAAAGACAGAAGCGGATGCTATGGAAAGATATAATAACTATAAGAAGTTATCAGTTCAAGAATAAAAAATTAGAAGACCATGTCATAGTTATGATGTGGTCTTCTACAATTTAGATACATTATGAGTTTTTATTGATATATATTTTTAAAGCTTTAATCATAAGTATGAGTGCATAAATACCTAAACCCCAAAACAATAAAATTATGGGTAAAACAATTAACATAGGAATAAAAGCAAATAAAGTCTCCATAAAAGTCTCCTTATATAATAATTTAAAATGATTCACTAGATGATATAGAAATAGATTTTTTAGGAATAAATATCACAAACAATGTAGATATAATTAATACAATTGTACAAGCAAGGCCACCCTCAGCTCCGAAGTTA
>NZ_DHYX01000002.1:0-9052 GCF_002414285.1 Clostridium sp. UBA5119
CTATTTTGCGAAAGCCCCTTTGTTATGAAGTTATGTAGTATAATTTGTAAAAATAGTATAAAATATAGTTATTGCAATAGGTATAATAAGGAGTGATTAGGTTTATGGAATTAAGTTCAATTGATGTAGATAAAATTATAGAAGAGCATCATTCATTTTATGAGTCAAAGAAAAGTCGTGATATAGATTTTCGTATTAATCAATTAAGAAGTTTAAAGGCTGCTATAAAAAAATATGAATATAAAATATATGAAGCATTATATAAAGATTTAGGAAAGTGTGAGTTTGAATCTTATACTACAGAGGTAGGCTTTGTATTAAGTNNGAATTTAAAGAAGTGGGCAAAGAAAGAAAAGGTAAAAACGCCTTTTTACTTATTTCCTGCAAAAAGTTTTATAATTTCAGAGCCCTATGGAACGGTTCTAATAATAGGACCTTATAATTATCCATTTCAACTTTTAATAGAACCTTTGGTAGGAGCACTTGCTGCTGGAAATTGTGTAGTATTAAAGCCATCTGAAAATGTGCCCAATTTATCAAGCGTAATTACAGAAATGATTACTGAAACCTTCCCTAAGGAATATATACGCTCAGTGGAAGGTGGAATAGAAACTAATACTTCTTTGATTAATGGTACCTTTGATTATATCTTCTTTACGGGAAGTGCTCAAGTTGGAAAAATTATAATGGAAGCTGCTGCAAAAAACCTAGTTCCTGTTACTTTAGAATTAGGTGGGAAAAGTCCTGTAATTGTAGATGAAAGTGCAGATATTAAAGTGGCAGCTAAGCGTATAATTTGGGGCAAGACTATAAATGCAGGTCAAACCTGTGTAGCACCGGATTATGTAGTAGTAAATAACAAGGTGAAAGATGAATTAATTAAGGAATTAAAATTACAAATTCAAAGTTTCTATGGTAATGATGCTAAGGAAAGTAAAGACTACGGAAGAATTGTCAATGATAGACACTTCATAAGGCTTAAAAATATATTAGATAAAGAGGCAGATAAAATAATATATGGTGGAAAAGCTAATAGAGAAAGAAGATATATTGAACCTACAATTATAGATGCTTCTTGGGAGGGTGCAGCTATGTCAGAAGAGATTTTTGGACCTATTCTTCCAATTATAAGCTTTAGTAATTTAGACGAGGTAATAGGAAAAATTAAGAAGCTATCAAAGCCATTAGCTCTGTACTTATTTACTGAAAGCTATGAAGTAGAGAAAATGGTTTTGGAAGAGATTTCTTCAGGTGGAGCTTGCATAAATGATACAATAACTCATTTAGCTAATCCGGAGCTACCTTTTGGAGGCGTTGGGAATTCGGGTATAGGGGCTTATCATGGCAAAGAAAGCTTTAAGACCTTTTCTCATAGAAGAAGTGTTGTAAGAAAAACTACTAAAATAAATATTCCGATAATTTTTCCGCCTTTTAATAAAAAAAATCTAAGTAATGTAAAAAAACTTATGAAATAAATTGTATGAGATAAGGGGGATTTTTATGAAAATTTATATTTCAGTGGATATTGAAGGAATCAGTGGAGTAACTAACTGGGGATTTACTAATGAAGGTGGCTATAACTATGAAAGAGCAAGAAAGCTTATGACAGAAGAAGTAAATGCAGTTATAAGAGGAATTAAAAAAGCAGGTGCAAAGGAAATACTAGTAAATGATTCTCATGGGCCTATGACAAATATTCTCATTGAAGAGTTAGATGAAGATGTAGTATTAATTAGTGGAAATAAAAAAATTCTTGGCATGATGGAGGGTATAAATAATACTTTTGATGCAGTTATGCTAATAGGATATCATGGAAGACATAATGCTTCAGGGGTTTTAGCCCACAGTTATAATAGCTCTGTGGTATCGGAGATAAAACTAAATGGAAAAGTAGTAGGAGAGTTTGAATTTAATTCCTTATTGGCAGGATATTTTAAAGTTCCAGTGGTAATGACGTCAGGAGATAACATACTAACAGGTCAAGCTAAGGAATTTAACAAGAATATAGAAGTTGTAGAAGTTAAAAAAGCTCACAGTAGATATGTAGGTGAATGCATACAGCCAAAGAGAGTTCATAAAATGTTAGAATCAGCAGCAGAAAAAGCTATTTATAATAAATTAGTAGAACCTAACATATTAGATGATGAGGTAGAGTTAGAAATAGCCTTTATGGATAGTGGTATGGCAGAAGGAACCTTATGTATTCCAGGAGTTCAGCTTATAGAACCTAACAGAATTAAGTACAAGGCAAAGGATATTATGGAAGCTTATAAAATAAGAAGTGGTCTAATTACCTTGGCTGGGGCTTGGATGCGATAACACTTAATTTAAACACATAAAACCTTAAAAAAAGTAGAAACTATTTAAGGAAAGGATGTGTTTATTATGAAGAGAAAATCAGGTTCTAACAATCCAGCTCAGAAGGGGAAAAGAAGACAAAAGCTTCATGAGAATCAAAACAATGTTGGAGATCCTCAAAATAAGCCTGAATTTAAAGATTTCAACGGAAATGAAATAAAATAGTTAA
This sequence comes from Clostridium sp. UBA5119, assembly GCF_002414285.1. Lineage (NCBI taxonomy): Bacteria > Bacillati > Bacillota > Clostridia > Eubacteriales > Clostridiaceae > Clostridium > Clostridium sp. UBA5119. The sequence goes on from NZ_DHYX01000002.1 coordinate 2,528, forward strand.
ATTATCTTTTAAGAAGCTGTCTCAGCAGTAGTTTGTTTTGAGACAGCTTATTTTATTGCATTTATATATTCTCGGGGTGATTTGTGAAAGAGCGTTTTAAAGCTACGTAGAAAACTAGAGTAATCCTTAAATCCACAGAGGGAACTAACCTTAGTTACTGGCTCACCAGATTTTATAAGTTCTTGAGCCATAAATAATCTCTTCTGAATTATATAGTTATGAAGAGTATACCCAGTTTCGCTTTTGAATTTATGCATTAAATAATATTTACTTATAAAGAATTCCTTACATATAAGTTCAATCGATAGATTTTGTGATAGGTTATTGTTTATATATTTTAAAATCTCTTCAATTTGTTTATCGTATTTTAAAGAATCCTTAGTAGTAATATAGGTTTTATCAAGATAAAGTCTGTTAAGATATATAATTAGTTGAATAAAGAGGGAGTTGCCTAAAAGTTTACTTCCAAAATCTTGAGAGTTAAATGATCCTTCTAAGGAAGATATGATATTTTTAAGGTTATTTTGAAATTTATCTTCAAGTCTTATTAAATTAAAACTCTTCTCTTTTGCTAGTTTAAAGCAAGTTGATAAATCGCAACCTTCATAATTATGATTTTCAATAAAACCTGAACTAGCCCAAATAATTATACGTTCATATGTCTCATTAGAATCGATAACAGGCTTGTGCACATCATGATTATTTACAAGTAGAATATCCCAAGGCTTTAAATAATAAGCCTTCCCTTCAATTAAATAAGTAACTTTTCCAGATAAAAAGATTATTATTTTATTAAAGTCATGATAATGAAACTCGAATTCTTGATTTTTTTTGTCCTTTATATGAAAAAGCTGAAAGTCTTTATTAAGATATCCAGATTTGTTACTTGAATATGTGTTATCCATAAAGATACCTCCAAAACTAAATATACTTCATTTATCATATTATTAAAAAGCAGTTTTTGCAATGTTTTAAACAGTATATTCGATATTTATTGTACATAGTGTTGAATATAATAAGATTATAACATATATGAAAATTAAATTACTAATTATATTATTTTATTTAAGGAGGAGGAAAAATGAAGATTTTAAAAAATTATAAGTCCTCGATATTTTTAATATTTTCAGTTATTATAGGTGGGATTATAGGATTGACCATGGGAGAAAGGGCAAGTATTTTTGCACCACTGGGAACAATATTTCTAAATTTAATATTTACAATATTGATACCATTAGTATTTTTTAGTATTTCATCTGCTATTGCTAATATGGATAGCTCAAAAAAATTAGGAAAGATACTTGGAGTTACCATAGTAGTATTTGCATTTACGGCTATTATATCAGGAGTTATAGGGGTAACTAGTTTCAAAATTTTTAATCCTGCACAGGGACTAAATTCGTCTATGTTCACAGAGTTAATGAATAGTGCTCAGGTTATACCTAGGGAGCAAGTAGGATTTTTAGAAAAAATAGTTTCTAGTATTACTGTAGGGGATTTTTCACAGTTATTATCTAGAAGTAATCTATTGGCACTTATAATATTTTCTATGCTTATAGGTTTTGGAACTATGCTAGCAAAGGAAGAAGGAAGGGAGTTTTCTAATTTTTTAAATAGTGGAGCTATAGTAGTAAATAGGGTGATAAATATAATAATGTATTATGCCCCAATAGGATTAGCAGCGTATTTTGCTAACGTAGTTGGTCAATTAGGAAGTCAAATATTAAGTGGATATGCAAAGGTATTTGTACTGTATTTGATAGTATCTATAGTATATTTTATTATATTCTTTACTCTTTATGCCTATATAGCAAGGGGTAAAGAAGGTATAAAAGCTTTCTGGAGAAATTCCACAGGACCATCAGTGACAGCATTAGCTACATGTTCTAGTGCAGCCTGTATTCCAGTAAATATTCAGGCAGCTAAAAATATGGGAGTATCTAGTTCCTTAGCTAATATAGTTATGCCCTTAGGTGTAAATATCCATAAGGATGGTTCAGTTATAGGTGGAATATATAAGATAATGTTTTTATTTGCTATATTAGGAAGAGATATTAATGACTTGGAAACCTTAACTATTATTTTCATGGTGGGTTTACTAGTAGGAGCTGTTGTTGGTGCTATACCAGTAGGGGGTTCCATTGGTGAGATGCTAATATTAAGTATATTTGGATTTCCTCCAGAGGCTTTAGCAATAATGTTAGTTATTGCAACTATAATTGATGCTCCCGCAACCTTATTAAATTCTGCGGGTAACACGGTTTGTACTATGGTAATATCTAAATTTACAGAAAAGAAAAGGGTGTAAAATAAAATTCATAATAAAAGTACAGATATAAATTTTGTATATAGAAATAAGGCTATCTCAACTGACTGAAATAGCCTTATTTTTATTCAATATTATTGATAATATTTTATTAATTAGATTATTTAATTACATATCTTACTGATTAGTTGATAAAAAATATTTAAAAATTCAAAAAAATGGTTAATTTATAGCATAATATAAGATTAAATGTTTTATTACAATGATTTGAATAATATACATATAATGTTATAATTATTATAAAATATTGTAAGGGAGGAAGTTAATTGGGAAAGAAAAAAAATAAACTTTTAAGCCTAATTAGTGCATTATTATTCTTAGTAACTTATATTGTGATGCCAAGTATAAATGTTTATGCAATAGAAAGAGCTATTAATAATAATGAAGATACAACAATACTCCTTTCGGAAGGGTTTACAGGAGCCAGAAAGAATGTAAAGCCAGAAGGAGAAGGATGGACAATTACAAGAAATGGGGAAAAAGCTAATGTATTAGACGGATATGACACAAATGGGAATTATGGTAAAACAAAACCTTCACTAGGATTTGGACGATTGAGTGGAAGTAGTACTGAAACTTTAGAAACACCAGTATTCAATTTACCTTCAACAGGAACTTTGAGTTTTTGGTATAAGGGACAGGCTGGGAGTGGTCCTATTACTTCAACTTTAAAATTAGAAGTTAAAGTTAATGATGTGTGGCAAGAGATAAAAGGACCAGATATTACAGTTACTAGTGAAAGTACCTTTTCAGTTTCTTTAGAAAAGGGAGTTAAAGCTATAAGATTTACTTTCAATAAAGCATCAGGTAACTTAGCTATAGATGATATAGAAATTTCTTGTATTGGAGGAGGAACTACAGATCCAGTGGAACCACCAATAGATCCACCAACTTCAGAGGTCATTACTATATCAGCAGCTAGAGATTTAACTAATGGGGTTGAAGCTGTAGTTAGGGGAATAGTTTCCTTTAATGATAGAAATAAAACCCTTCATATTCAAGATGCTACAGGTGCAATTGCAATATCAAATAACTCTACTAAGATAGATTTAAGTGCTGCAGTTAATGGAGCCTTAGTTGAAGTTAAAGGTACCAGAGATACATTTAAAGGATTATCTCAACTTCAAGCTAGTGATATTAAGGTTATATCTAATAGTGGTATGCCAACTGCAGGAATTTATACTATAAAAGAGTTATTAACAGGAAAACATGACTCAAAATATGTGGAAATAACTAATGCAGTTATAGATGTTACAGCTAAGACCTTAACTCAAGGAGAAGATAAGTTAGACATATACTATGTACCTTCTGATATAAATGTAGTTACTGGTGACTTAGTTAATGCTAAAGGAACTATGGGGAAATACAACACAAATGTACAAATATATGGTTCATCTTGTACCTTTACAAAGATAGAAGCGCCTGATACTGAAGGGCCTATAATAAAACATGAACCAATTCTTAAAGCATCAATAGAGGAAGATTTCAAAATAACAGCTTCTATTGAAGATAATAAAGAAGTTAAAAGTGCAATGTTAAACTATAGAGTTAAGGGAGAAGAAGTCTTTAAAGCTATAAATATGACTAAAGATGAACAAGGAAATTACATGGCATTAATATCTAAAGAAGAACTGAATTTGAAGGGTATAGAATATTATCTTATGGCTGAGGATGGAATTAATACTACAAGAATTCCACAAGAGGGGATATTCAATGTAGAAGTAACTAATGAAGATATAGTTGGACCCAAAATATATGATTTAGTGCCCGACAGTGGTGTAGGTATTGGAGATGTAGCAAGACCTGAAATAAAGGCTTCAATAAAAGATAGGACAGGAGTAGATAAAAATTCTATTAAAATGTTCTTTGATGGTGAAGATGTAACTTCAAAAGCTACAATAACTTCAACATCTATTCTATACAAACCAACTACTGATTTAGCCGATGGAAGTCACAGAGTAAAGATTGAAGCTAAAGATATTTTGGGAAATTATTCAAGTAAAGAATGGACTTTCAAAAAAGGTAAGTTAAGTCACTACTTCGGACAACTTCATTCACATACTAATATTTCAGATGGAACAGGTTCTTTAGATGAAGCTTATTCTTGGGCTAAGAATCATGGAGCTGACTATTATGCAGTAACAGATCATTCAAACTGGTTTGATAATGATACAGCAGCTTCCTTAGCAGATGGTTCAGCTAGCAAAGCTTGGACAAATGCTCAGGTTACAGCGGATAAATATGATAAAGAAGATGATTTTACAGCTATATATGGATATGAAATGACTTGGTCAGGTTCTACTGGAGGGTGGGGTCATATAAATACCTTTAATACACCAGGATTTGAAACCAGATCAAATAAGGCCATGGATTTACAAAACTATTATAATACATTGCAAACACAACCACAGTCAATTTCTCAATTAAATCATCCAGGTAAGACTTTTGGGGATTTTGCAGACTTTGGTTATTATAGTGAGGCTACAGACAAGGTTGTAAACTTAGTGGAAGTTGGTAATGGTGAGGGACCAATAAGAGGTTCAGGTTATTTTCCAAGTTATGAATATTATACAAGAGCTCTTGATAAAGGATGGCATGTTGCACCAACTAATAACCAAGATAACCATAAGGGTAAGTGGTTTACAGCTAATAATGCAAGAACAGTAATTATAGCCACAGATAACTCCAGGGGAGATATATATGATTCTATAAGAAATTTAAATGTATATGCTTCAGAAGATGAGAATATGATTGTTGATTACACAGTAAATGGTAGTCTAATGGGAAGTTCCTTAGGTGAAGTAGATAAACTAAATTTTAAAGTTAATATAACTGATGATGATACTATAAAAAAAGTATCAGTTATTTCTAATGGCGGAGTTGAGGTTGTATCTAAAGAATTTAATTCTAAAAACGTAAACTGGCAGTTTGATTTGTCTCCAGAATATACCTACTACTATTTAAAGATAGTGCAGGGTGATCAGGATATAGCTGTTACAGCACCAGTATGGGTTGGTGATAGTAGTAACTTGGGTTTAACTGCAGTTACTGTAGACAATGAAATAACTTTACCTAATGAAAAGGTTCAAGTTTCTGTAGGAGTTTACAATAATGAAGCTAAGGATTTAAAAGACTCTAAGGTGGAGTTCTTTGTAAATGAAATTAAAACAGAAAATAAAGTAGGTGAAAAAGTTATTCCTTTAGTGGAAGGAACTAAAACCGAAAATGTTCAAATAGATTGGATACCTGCTAAACAAGGTGAATATACAATTTATGCTAAAGCCACAATAAATCATGAAGGCAGTGAAAAAGTATTTACTAATAGTGTAAAGGTAAAAGTTAGAAATCCAGAAAATACTTATAGAGTTGTAATAGATGGTGCTCACGTAAATCAATATGTAAGTGGAAATTATGCAGGAAAATATGCTTCTCTTAAAAATTTGTTACAACAGAGAAATACAATACTTTCTTTAAATAAAGAGACAATAACTGCAGATACTCTCAAGGGAGTAGATTTATTTATTCTTACAAACCCACAGAGTATTGATAAGTCAGAATATAACTTAACTAAGAGTAAGTTAGAGACAAGTGAGATAAAGGCTATTGCTGATTATGTAAAGGCTGGAGGAAATATAATAGTAACTACTATTGCTGACTATAAGGATGGTGAAGGTGAATATAGCAATGATAGGCAGCTTAATCCATTACTTGAAGCTATAGGAACAGAACTTAGAATAAATGATGACCAAGTTATTGATAATACTACTAATGGTGGTCAACCTTATAGATTATACTTTAATAAATACAGTTCACCATTATATAATTTAGTATCTGGTATCGAAGATGGAAAAGAACAATATAGCTTCTATAGTGGAGCTTCAGTTGTCCTTGCAGATGGAGCTAAGGGAGAGAAGGTAGATTTCTTAGTAAGGGGTTATGAAACTACAACTACTAGCGATGCNNTAACGTACCAGTAGCACAAGGAAAGGTATCAGTTATTGGAGTAGAAGAGCTAAGTAATGGTGGTAAGGTAGTAGTAGCTGGTAATACATTTTTCTCAGACTTTGAAACAGATGGGCAAAATGCAATATCTTACTCAAATATTAAAATAGTAAAAAATATTATGGGTTGGATGATGCCAGAGAAGGTAGCTGAAAAAGTAAATATCAAAGATGTTAGAATAGATGAAGATAAGGACA
>NZ_DHYX01000073.1:0-7555 GCF_002414285.1 Clostridium sp. UBA5119
ATCCTCTTCGCGGAGCCATTTCTTATAATTATAAATTTTATGTAGATAATTTTATTAATTATCTACTTTTTTATTGTTTTAAAATAAAATGATATTACTTCAAGAAAGTACAAACAGTGTTGTTATAAGATATTTTTATAAGGAAAGAATATTAGTTAATTTAAGAAATATAAATAGATATAAGGCTATATTATGGCTTTATTCTATTTATAATTGATTAAATATTATAAATATTCTAACGTTTGAAGGAAATTTTGATAATGCATAGAATAAAATATATATTTAATACAATTTTATAAACTTAATACATCCAAATTTAATTTAGGGGGTACGCCTTATGAAAGAGTATAAAATTAATAATTTAAGAAATGTGGGAATAATTGGTCATAGTGGTTCGGGCAAAACAAGTTTGATGGAAAGTTTACTATATTACACTAAAGAGATTGATAGGATAGGAAAAATTGAGGATGGAACTACTGTAAGCGACTATGATGTAGAAGAAAAAAAGCGAGGAATATCTATTTCTACAGCTGTTGCTCATTGTGAATGGAAAGATGTTAAAATTAACTTAGTAGATATGCCAGGTTATTTTGATTTTGAAGGAGAAATAATTGAAGGACTAAGTGCTATCGATATGGCAATGATAACTGTGTGTGGAGTTGCAGGAATTGAGGTAGGAACAGAGAAGGCATGGAATTATGCAGTTGAGCGTAAATTACCGAGAGCTATATTTGTAAACAAACTAGACCGTGAGAATAGTAGCTTTGAAAAAGTTTTAGAGCAATTAAAAAATAAGTTTGGTATGTCTGTTGTGCCTATACAATACCCAATAGGAAAAGAAACAGAATTTAGGGGTATAGTAAACATTATATCTAATAGAGCTAGAATATTTAATCCTAAGACTCATACTATGGAAGAAGGAGAAATTCCAGAGGAGTTAAGAGATAAAGTGGAAGAGTGTAAACAAATGCTCATGGAAGCGGTAGCAGAAACTGATGAAGTTTTGTTAGATAAATATTTTAATGATGGGGAATTAAGTGAAGAAGATATATACCATGGGTTAATCAAAGGGTCATCTACAGGTGATATATGCCCTATAATGTGTGGTTCGGCTATAGCAAGTATAGGAACTGAAACATTATTAGAAGATATAGTAGAATGTTTCCCATCTCCAATAGAGACTAATTTATATATGGCTAAAGATATTAAAAACAATGCATTTATAAATATAAAAATTAATGAAAAAGAGCCATTTTCAGCATTTGTATTTAAGACAATAGTTGATCCATTCATTGGTAAATTATCTATGTTTAGAGTTATAACAGGATCTGCAAGATCAGATACTGTTGTATTCAATTCATCTAAAGAAAAAGATGAAAAAATTGGATCACTATATTTTATGAAAGGGAAAAAACAATATCCTACTACAGAAATAAAAGCTGGAGATATTGGAGCAGTTTCAAAATTACAATTTACTAGTACTGGAGATACTATATGCGCTTCAAACAGACCCATTGTGTTTAATAGAATGAAATTTCCATTACCAGTATATTCTAGAGCTGTAATACCTAATACAAAGGGCGATGAAGATAAAATATCAAGTGGACTTTCAAAGTTATTGGAAGAAGATCCTACATTCTCAATATCAAGAGATATAGAAAATGCTGAAGTAGTAATTTCAGGTATCGGTACAACCCATCTAGAAGTTTTAGTAAGTAAATTGAAAAATAAATTTGGAGCAGATGTAAGTCTTAGAATTCCTAAAACACCATATAGAGAAACAATCAAAAAAATTGCAGATGTACAGGGAAAACATAAGAAACAGTCAGGAGGACATGGACAATATGGAGATGTAAAGGTTAAATTTGAACCTAGAAATGATGGTGAAGATGAATTAGAATTTGTTGATGCAGTAGTAGGAGGTGCTGTTCCTAGACAATATATACCAGCTGTAGAGAAGGGGCTTAAAGATTGTATACTTCATGGAGTACTTGCAGGATATCCAGTTATAAGATTAAAGGCAACATTGCATGATGGTTCATTCCATCCAGTAGATTCCTCAGAAATGGCATTCAAAATAGCATCTTCTTTAGCTTATAAGAAAGGTATTCAAGAGGCAAATCCAATTCTTTTAGAACCTATAATGTACCTAGAAATAGATATTCCAGATGATTATATGGGAGATATTATAGCTGATATAAATAAAAAACGTGGAAGAATACTAGGAATGGAGCCGGGATTAAAGGGCCAAAGAATAATAAGTGAAGTACCTCAAGCTGAATTGTATAACTATGCTACTGATTTAAGAAGTATAACAGGGGCTAGAGGAAGCTTTAGAAGTAGATTTGAAAGATATGAAGAAGTTCCAGGAGACTTAGTAGATAAAATTGTATCTGAAAATAAAAAGGAAGCATAAAAAATAGTATAAATTTTGAGTAGATATTCTAATTTTATATAAATAGATAAATCCAGTGATAATAGAAGTTTTATCACTGGGTTTATTTTTTATGTAGTGAGTTAATATATAATTAATTACTTTTAGATATTTAATACTTCAAAGAATATATGATTTAAATAATAATGTATAAAAATATGTGAACTTTAACAAACTATAAATAATTATATAATAGGGGGTTGTTTATGTCAGACTATAAAATGAATATATATGGACAGATTAGATTAAGCGATTATAGTTCTATTCATGACTATATGGGAATAATTGGACCGTTAGATAACTTCCAAATTGAGATGAGCGAAACCAAGGTAGAAGATGCAAAAGTATTATGTAACATTTTAGAAAGTGATAAATTTGATATAGTTGAGAGAGGAGGAAGAAATGATGGTAAGTACTATATTCATGCCACAAAACGAAGATGAAAAATTATTAAAAGATGAATTTGGAATTGGATCTCATAAAATTGTTGAGGAAAACGATAATCTTATGCTACTAGATGAGTTGTTTCATGATACAAAAGTGTTACCTAATAGAGTACAATTAGATAAATTTGATATTTATAAGGATTAATATGCTAGTATAATTAGTAGACTTTAGATAGTATGCAAGTATGTAAGTTTTAAGAGGGCTTACTATTTGCATATTTTTTATATAGAAATCTTAATATTTTTTCATGTAAATTCAATGTATAAGCATAGAATTTACATGTGGTATATTTGCATATTTAGAGAAGTTATATTAAAATTGGTATATTAATAAGTTTTAATTTAGTGTAGGAGGAGAAGAAGTGACAACAACTGTATATTTAACTCGTCATGGACAAACTCAATGGAATGTAGAAGGGAGGATGCAAGGTTGGAATGACTCTCCTTTAACAGATCTAGGAGTAAAACAAGCAGAATGGCTCGGAGAGAGATTAAAAGGAATTAATTTAGACAAGATATACTCAAGTTCTAGTGGTAGAGCCTATAAGACAGCAGAAATAATTAATGAAAATAAGAATGTTGAACTTATAAGTCATGATGGACTAAGAGAATTGAAATTAGGTAAGTTCCAAGGATTGAACCAAGATGAAATAAAGAAAATGTATCCAGAACAATATTATAATTATTGGAATAAACCAGAAATATATAAACCTGTAGGCAATGGAGAGACCATTGAAGAGCTCATTGAAAGAATTGATAAAGTAATTATGGAAATTATAAAAGAAAATAAAGGAAAAAGTATTCTTATAGTTACACATACTATGCCTATAAAAGCATTACTTTGTAGTTTAGAAAATATTGATATAAGTAATTTTTGGATGGAGCCATACATAAAACAGACAAGCCTTACAACTATAGAGTTTGATGATAAAATACATAAGATAGTGCAGTGTGCAGATATATCACACCATGAATATCAAGTGAAAGAATATAATGAATAGGAAGATAATCATTGGGGGATTGTTAAGTTATGGATAGTTTCTCACTTAAACTATTGGCCTGTGTAACTATGCTAATTGATCATATAGGAGCCGTATTTTTTCCGGAAATAATATTTTTTAGAGTCATTGGAAGAGTGGCATTTCCTATATATGCATTTTTAATAACAGAGGGATATAGTAGGACTAAGAATATAAAAAGATATATGTTTAGGCTATTTATTTTAGCTATCATATCACAAGTACCTTACATGCTAGCATTTGAGACTAAAGGGCTAAATGTATTTTTTACACTTCTTTCAGCAATATTTATTATAATAATACTAGATAAAAAAGTTCATTGTTACAAGTTAAAGCATTATATTAAGATATCCAAAGAAGTATTTGATATTTCTATATATATAATTAAATTTATCATTATATTAGGAATACTATATATCTTAGAGAAATTTCAATCTGATTATGCAGTATATGGAGTTTGTATCATATTATGCTTTAAGATATTTAAAGAGAATTTTAAAAAATTAACCCTTTCTATGATAGGATTGAATTTTTTATATACTATACCATATTTAAAATATTTTATGGAACCATTTGGAGTAAACCTTAGAATTTTTCTTCAAGCAACTTGCATTAATAGCTTATTTTTTATTTATCATTACAATGGGAGTGAAGGTAAAAAAATACAATTAATATTTTATGGGTTTTATCCACTTCACTTATTAGTTTTAGTATTTATTAGATATATTCTAATAAATGGTATATAATAATTAGTGGGATTTATAGAAAATATTGATGAAAAGGGGATTAATTATGAATAAGATTTTTTTTGTTACTAACAGAGAAAAGTTAGGGGATGTGCTTTCTCAAAATTCTATAGCTATCTTTTTTGCTGGACAAGCTCCTTATAAGTCTGCAGATGAGACTTATCCATTTACACCAAACAGAAACTTTTATTATTTAACTGGTATTGACGAAGAAAAAGTAATTATGGTAATGATAAATATTAATGGCAAAATGTCAGAAATGTTATTTATACAAGAGAATGATCCTGTTATGGCTAAATGGGTTGGTGAAACAATAAGTGAAGATAAAGCAAAAGAAGTTTCAGGTATAGAGGATATTAAGTTTTTAAAAGATTTTGAAAGTACCATTGCAAGTTATTTTGATAGATTTAGTATTGATAATGTGTATTTAGATTTAGAAAGACAAGAATTTAATATTCCACAAACATCATCTCAAAATTTTGCGGTAGATATTATGAAAAGATATCCATATGTAAGAATTAAAAATATATATCATGATATAGCTTTACTTAGAACTATAAAAAGAGAAGAAGAAATCGAATTAATTAAAAAAGCTATAGATGTAACTTATGATGGGATAAAAGAAATATGGAGTAATGCTAAACCAGGAATGAAAGAGTATGAAATTGAAGCATATTTTAATTACATTTTAAAGAAAAATGGAGTTAAGGACTTTGCATTTCCAACTATTGCAGCTACAGGAAAGAATGCAACTATACTTCATTATGTAGATAATAATACTAAGACTAAAGATGGAGAGCTTATGCTTTTAGACTTAGGAGCACAATATAAATATTACAATGGGGATATAAGCAGAACTTTTCCTATCAATGGAAAGTTTTCAGAAAGACAAAAGGAAGTATATAATATTGTATTAGAAGCTAATGAAACTGTTATGAAAGCAGTAAAACCAGGAGTTACTACTGGTGAATTACAAGACATAACTAAAAAAGTTCTTGCTCAGGGATGTAAGAGAATTGGCCTTATAAAGGAAGACTCAGAGTTAAATAAATACTACTATCATGGTGTAGCACATCCATTAGGATTAGATACCCATGATGTAGGACCGAGAAATATAGAGCTTAAACCAGGTATGATTATTACAGACGAGCCGGGACTTTATATAGAAGAAGAATGTATAGGCGTTAGAATTGAAGATGATATTCTAGTTACAGAGGATGGTTATGTAAATCTTTCTGCTCATATAATTAAAAGTATAGAAGATATAGAAATGTTTATGAGTAAAAATAGTAATTAATTTCTTAGCAGTGAAAGTTTTTTTGTTGAAGATTTATGTATATTAATTAAAGAGTATTTTAATAAGTTCATAGAGAATTTAAGCTTCAGTAGAAGGAGTTTTTCTGCTGGGGCTTAAAACTTTGTTTATAGAACAATTTTTTAAATTTTACTAGGAGATATGGAGGAATTTTAATGTTAAAGAGATTTATATCTTATTACAAACCACACAAAACTCTATTTATAATTGATATGATATGTGCATTTTTAGTAGCAGCCATGGATTTAGTATTTCCTATGTTTACAAATTACCTACTAAAGGATGCAATTCCTAATAAGAATCTAAGAATAATATTAATATTTACAATTATCTTAGTATTATTGTATGTAGTTAAGCTTATAGCAAATTATATAATAGATTATTGGGGTCATGTAATGGGCGTAAGGCTTCAATATGATATGAGAAAAGAAGTTTTTGCCCATCTTCAGACATTACCATTTAGCTATTTTGATGATAATAAGACTGGAAATATTATGTCACGTATTGTTAATGATCTAATGGATATTTCTGAGCTGGCACATCATGGACCAGAAGATGTTTTTATTTCAATAATAATGCTTATAGGATCCTTTGGGTTACTATGTGCTATAAATATAAAATTAACATTAATAATATTTGCTTGTATACCTATAATTATAATATTTACTATGACTAAGAGAATGAAAATGTCCAAGGCATTTTATGATGTTAGAAAGAAGATAGCTGTAGTTAATACTAAGCTAGAAAATAGTATATCAGGAATAAGAGTTGCTAAATCTTTTACTAATGAAGAATATGAAATGGAAAAGTTTGATGAAGGAAATACTCAATTTAGAACTAGTAGATCTTCTGCTTATAAATATATGGCAGAGTTCATGTCTGGAATGAGATTTTTTGTAGACATGTTAAATGTAGTTGTTTTAGGGTTTGGAGGTTACTTCGTATATAAAGGGGAACTAGGCGTAATTGATCTATCTACTTATTTTCTATATGTAGCATATTTTATGCAACCAATAAGAAGATTAACATCATTTGTGGAACAATATCAATCAGGTATGTCAGGATTTAAGCGTTTTGTAGAGTTAATGGATACTAAACCAGATATAGTAGATAGTGATAATGCAAGAGAATTTAAAGATGTACAAGGTGAAATTGAGTTTAAAAATGCTACTTTTAAATATGAAGGTAGTGAAGAAATATTATCTAATATAAATTTAAAAATAGAAAAAGGTAAGACTTTAGCACTAGTTGNNCCATCTGGTGGTGGTAAAACAACTATTTGTCATTTAATTCCAAGATTTTACGAACTAAATAAAGGAAAAATTACCATTGATGGAGAAGATATTAAGGACATAACATTAAAGTCCTTGAGAAAAAACATAGGAATAGTACAGCAAGATGTATTTCTATTTACAGGAACTATAAAAGATAATATTCTCTATGGAAATCCTGAAGCTGACGATGATGAGGTTATTGAAGCAGCTAAAAATGCTAATATTCACGATTTTATCATGTCACTACCAGAAGGATATGAAACTTATGTAGGGGAAAGAGGAGTAAAATTATCTGGGGGGCAAAAGCAAAGAATATCTATT
>NZ_DHYX01000073.1:7617-18296 GCF_002414285.1 Clostridium sp. UBA5119
AAAATCTTTAGAAAAGTTATCTAAGGGAAGAACATCTATTATAGTTGCTCATAGACTATCAACTGTTAAAAATGCAGATGAGATTGTGGTATTAACAAATAAGGGAATAGTTGAAAAAGGTGCTCACAAAGAATTGATTAATAGTGGTGAAATTTATGCTAGGTTGTATAACTCACAGTTTAATGGATATTTTAATGATTCGGAATTAGAGTTCTAAAATTATTAATGATATATCTTTAATAATCCAATCATATTATGTTATTTATTTAAGTAAAAATCATATGATAATATGATTTTTGCTTAAAATAATCTATTATGTGAAATTAAAATTATTTATAATACTGGAGGAAAAGATGATTAGAAACAAAGAAAATATAGACAAACTATTAAATGATTTAAAGGAGTTTAGCTATGATAAAGATGGTGCTCTTATTGATGTAATTTTAAATGATAATCTTAATGTTAAAATAAGATGTTATGAAGAAAAATGCATTAAAATAGAGTATTATGATTATAACAATGCTATATCTACTTTATACAAAGATAGAAAATATATAAATAAAGTGCTTTTCCAATAGGGAAGGTACTTTATTTATATGCATTTTTAAAAAATATATTTTAAAAATAATTACAATTTATGGTTTGTCATTGCTGGAATTGGATAGACTAAATATTATAGTATTAGCATTTTGCTATATAGATAAAGGGGTTAGTGTAATGTTTAATAAGTATAATGATAGAGCAAGACAAGCGTTGATGTATGCTCATGGAGAAGCAAAAAGATTTAGACACGGATATGTAGGCACTGAACATGTATTATTAGGTATTGTGGAAGAGGGTGGCATAGCAGCTAAGGCTCTAGAAAATATGTATGTTGATGAAATAAAGATTAAAGATAAAATAGAAAAATTAGTTGGCTATGGTGAGGATGAGATATATCCAGAAGATATATATTTTACTCCTAGAACTAAAAAGCTGATGGAAGTTAGTTTAGTAGAAGCCAGAAATCTAAATGATAAATTTGTATCTCCGGAGCATATATTATTAGCGATACTTAAAGAAGAAGAGGGCGTAGCCTATACAATATTAGATAATTTAGGAACAAACTTCAATGAGTTGCTAGGAATGTTATCCTATGATAAAAAACAATGTGAAATATCATTAAGCAGTAATTCTGACTTTCATGACAGTAGAACTGAGATGAAAATAGAGGAGCCATATAAGTCTAAAAGAAATAAAACTCCAATGATTGATAAGTACGGCAAGGATTTAACTAGATATGCTAGTGAAAATAAGCTTGATCCAGTTATAGGAAGAGAAAGGGATACAGAAAGAGTTTTAGAAATATTATGTAGGAGACTAAAAAATAATCCATGTTTAATTGGGGATCCTGGAGTGGGCAAGACAGCCATAGTTGAGGGATTAGCACAAAAAATTCAAAGTGATGATGTACCAGAAATGTTATTAAATAAGAAAGTAATCAGTATAGATATGGCTTCTATGGTTGCAGGAGCAAAGTATAGAGGAGAATTTGAGGATAGGTTAAAATCTTTAATGGATGAAGTTTGTAAGAGTGAGGATATTATTTTATTCATTGATGAAATTCATACTATAGTAGGAGCTGGTGGTGCGGAAGGTGCAATAGATGCTTCTAACATACTAAAACCTGCCCTTGCAAGAGGGGAACTTCAATGCATAGGAGCGACAACCATAGATGAATATAGAAAGTATATAGAAAAGGACTCTGCTTTAGAGAGAAGATTTCAGTCAATTATAATTGAAGAACCTTCTAAGGAGGATACTATACAAATACTTAAAGGGTTAAAGAATAAGTATGAAGAACATCATTCAATTAGAATTACAGATGAAGCTATAAGTGCAGCAGTAAATTTATCAGATAGATATATATCAAATAGATACCTACCAGATAAAGCAATAGATCTTTTAGATGAAGCAGGGGCTAAGAGTAGAATAGAAAATTTACAAAAAAATGAGATTGGAATTTTGGAGCAGAAGCTTAAGAATAAAATTGAAGAAAAATCACAAGCAATTGATATTCAAGATTTTGAAAAGGCAGCATCCATTAGAGATGAAGAATATGAATTAAGACAACAATTAAACTCTAGAAAAAGAACTTTAGTAGAAAGTAACGAAGAAATCAAGATAACGGTAGATGAGGCAGAGATCGCAAAAGTTTTATCAATATGGACTAAAATACCTTTAGAAAAACTTACATCTACAGAAACTGATAGATTATTAAATTTAGAGAACATTCTTCATAAAAGAGTTATAGGTCAGGATGAAGCTATTGAAGCTATTGCAAAGGCCATAAGGAGATCAAGGGTAGGACTAAGAGATTGCAAGAGACCTATAGGGAGTTTTATATTTCTAGGACCAACAGGGGTAGGAAAAACTGAATTATCTAAAGCGCTTGCAGAAACTATGTTTGATGATGAAAATTCAATAATCAGAATAGATATGACAGAATATATGGAGAAACACTCTGTGTCAAAGCTAATTGGTTCACCACCAGGCTATATAGGATTTAATGAAGGAGGTCAATTAACAGAGAAAGTTAGGAGAAGGCCATATTCTGTAATACTATTTGATGAAATAGAAAAGGCGCATGAAGATATATTTAATATTTTACTTCAAGTACTAGAAGATGGAAGACTTACAGATTCTAAGGGAAGGGTGGTAGATTTTAGGAATACTATAATTATAATGACTTCTAATGCAGGAGCATCTACTATAAAAAAACATCGTTCTATAGGATTTGAAAGATTATCTGATGATAAAAATTGTGATAATGAATATAAAAATATGAAAGAAATTATACTTGGCGAAATAAAGAATATCTTTAAACCAGAACTTTTAAATAGAATTGACGATATAGTAGTATTTCATAAGCTTAAAGATGAACACATAATTAAAATTGTTGATATAATTACAAATAATCTATGTGAAAGAGCCAAGCAAAATGATATTATATTAAGGTTTACAGATGAAGCTAAAACATTCATAAGTAAACAAAAAAGAGATAAAGAGTACGGAGCTAGACCCTTAAGAAGAATTATAACTGATATGATTGAGGATAGACTATCTGATGAGATTCTTAAAGGAAATTTCAAAAAGAGTGATATCATACAAATAACAGTTGAAAAAGATGCATTGAAGTTTATTAAGTGTAGCTAATTACTTCATTGTGTTTAAACAAAAATAGGTATATAATTATCATAGGTATAATACCATATATTTTTAACCACTTTATATAAGTGGTTTTTTTATAGTTAAGAACAATATAATTTACTATATAAAATAATGGTTAAACTCATAGTATAATAAGTATTTTAATTAACTGTTAAGAAATAATAAATTAATATAAAAAATTTAAGGAGCAGATTATGGCAAAGATTAAAAAAGTATATATATGTAATGAGTGTGGTTATGAAGCTCCAAAGTGGTATGGAAAATGTCCTGGATGTAATAGCTGGAACACTATGGGAGAAGAAGTAAAAAGTGAAGCAGTAACTAATTTTAAAAGGTCAGTTACTATGTCTTCTGGAAATAAGCCAAAGAATATTACGGATGTAAAATCCAGTGAATATGAAAGGTTAGATACAGGAATTGGAGAATTAAATAGGGTTGTAGGTGGTGGACTTGTAAAGGGATCATTAACTTTAATATCTGGAGATCCTGGTATTGGTAAGTCTACTATATTGCTACAGAGTGCCAGTAATATTTCGCTAAAATATGGAAAGGTTCTGTATGTATCTGGAGAAGAGTCAGAAGAGCAAATAAAAATGAGAGCAGAACGTCTGAAAGCTACAGGAAAAGAGCTTTATGTGGTATCAGAAACGAACATAGATATTATAGAAGAGCATATAACTGAAATGGAGCCAAGTTTTATAATAATAGATTCTATTCAAACATTATATAAACCAACTATTTCATCTGCTCCAGGAAGTGTATCGCAGGTAAGAGAATGTACTAATGATTTAATGAGAATAGGAAAGACAAAGAATATTCCATTATTCATTGTTGCCCATGTAACTAAACAAGGAGAATTGGCTGGACCAAGAGTTCTTGAACATATGGTGGATACAGTTCTATATTTTGAGGGAGAGCGAACACAAGAGTTTAGAATATTAAGAACCATAAAAAATCGTTTTGGAACTACTAGTGAAATTGGTGTGTTTGAAATGAGAGAAAGTGGTCTTGAGGAAGTAAATGATGCATCTTCAGTGTTTTTGCAAGAAAAATCTATGCAACAGGAAGGATCAGTAGTCATTGGAATAGTTGAAGGAACTAGACCTATTTTAGTAGAAATTCAAGCCTTAGCAAGTGAAACTAAAGCTGTGATGCCACGTAGAACTGCAGTAGGTGTTGATAACCAGAGATTAAGTTTGATATTAGCGGTGTTAGAAAAAAAATTAAGAGTTCCTTTTTATAACAGTGATGTGTATGTTAACGTGGTAGGTGGACTTAACATTGACGGTACATATGGAGATTTAGGAATAGTTTTAGCGTTAATATCTAGTGTCAAAGCAAAGGAAATTAAAATAGAAAATTTATTAATTATAGGAGAAGTAGGGTTAACTGGAGAAGTTAGGCCTATAGCTCATGCAGAGAAAATTATAAATGAAGCAATAAAGATGGGTTTTACTAATGTAATACTACCAAATAAAAATAAAGCAAAAATAACTAATAAGGGAATAAATTTAATTGGAGTGGATACAGTTAGAGAAGCGGTGTCAAAGATTTTTTAATAATATATAAGAGGACAGTAAATTGTTAAATTAATAATGGAGGAAAATAATGAGGGAACAAGAGCAAAAAGAACTTATGGAAATACTAAAAATTATGTCCCCAGGAACCCTACTGAGGGAAGGATTAGATAATATATTAAGAGCTAAAACTGGAGGTTTAATAGTATTAAGTGATAGTAATGCAATATTAGATATGGTAGATGGAGGATTTTCAATAAAATCAGAGTATACTCCAGCATATATATATGAACTAGCAAAGATGGATGGAGCTATAGTTATAAGTAGTGACTTAAAAAGGATATTATACGCTAATACACAGCTGATGCCAAATCCATCTATAACTACTCAAGAAACTGGAACTAGACATAGAACAGCTCAAAGAGTTGCAAAGGAAACTGGTGATATAGTAGTAGCAATATCTCAAAGAAGGAATATAATCACTGTATATAAAGATGATATAAAATATGTCCTTAGAGAAAGTAGCGATGTATTAGCTAAGGCTAATCAAGCTATTCAAACCTTAGAAAAATATCAGTTAGTTTTAGAAAGAGTAATAAGTAATCTAAACTTACTGGAGTTACAAGATTTATCAACCCTTTTAGATGTAGTCACAGCAATACAGAGAAATGAAATGGTTATGAGAATAGTTTGTGAGATAGAAACGTACATATGTGAGTTGGGGAATGAAGGTAGACTTATATCTATGCAATTAGGAGAATTAATCAAGGGCGTTGAACAAGAAGGAGTATTTCTTGTGAGAGACTATTGTAGGGATACAGAGAAATATCTTGACGTTTATAGGAATATAGAAAAGTTATCAGCTATAGAGTTATTGGATCTTGATATGATAGCTAAGGTATTAGGATATGGTGGAGTTCCTTTAGTGGATAATTTCATATCTACAAAAGGATATAGAATATTAAATAAAATACCTAGATTACCATCCGCAATTATAGAAAATCTAATAAAACATTTCGGAGAGCTTCAAGTAGTAATGAAAGCATCTTATGATGAATTAGATTTAGTTGATGGGGTAGGAGAAGCAAGAGCTAAAACCATTAAAAATGGTCTAAGAAGATTAAAAGAGCAATTTATATTAGATAAACAAATATAGCACAAAGCAATTAAGTTTGTGCTATATTTGTTATCTTAAATTAATTTTATCGAAGGTAGTTATGTTTTTGTATTCAGTTAAAAGTACATCATATAAGTTTATATCTAAACTATTGCATAAGGAAGTTATATAGAATAAGTGATTGCCTATTTCCCGTTCGATGATTTTACGGCAATTATCACATAGCTCTCCTTGTATATGGGAACTAAGAGGTATTTCTAAATCATCTAAGGTTAATTTATCTATGGTGTTTTCATTATCATTGTTCAATGAATAATTTATACCCTGTTTTTCAGCTTTAATTTTAACACAACCGCAACTAGTAACAGCTTTTACTACGGATCTGTTAACTCTACTTTCAGATTCCTGCAATTTGCTTAGTATGTCAAGTATACTTTTATGTCTTAATAAAGAACTATCTACAGAATTTTGAAATTCATCAAATATTAGATCCTTCATAACTTTCACTCCTTTATAAATAAAGTTACTTACTTGGAATACCTTTATTTATATAATATATCAATATTACTATTATTCATAGGGGGTAATTTTACTGTTAACAATTTATTTTATGTGAAGAAGTAGAAAATGTGAGTATTGACAAATATTTTTATCTTGAAAATTCTTTGTTAATTGTTAATTGAGAATATCAAATATTTTAAATGTTAATATTATATATAGTTAATCAAATTTTAGTTAATATTCTAATAATCCATTGAAATGTAATTAATGATAATATATATTTAATTTAGTAGGATATTATGGAGAAAATTTGTAAATAATCACAATATAGGTTAAAAAATTAAGGAGGTGCTGTGGTGTTAAAGAAAATATTAAGGGCTTTGTTTACCTTAATAGGAGGAACATTAGGATATGTTTTAGGTGCATGGGGAAATTCTACGGAACTTTTACCTAAGTTAGGAATAAACAATACAGGTTTTATTTCAATAATATTTGTTGTATTATGTATTATTTTTATTGGACTTATATTTTATTTTATTTCACCTTTTATAAACTCAGGAATTGTTAAAGCTATGGAATACTTAGAAAGGTCTGCTCAAAAGATTCCAATAGTAGATATTGTATTTGCAGGTATAGGAGCTTTAATTGGACTTATAATATCAGTATTATTATCTACACTTATTAGAGTAGATTCCATAATAATAACCATAATATCCGTAATTGTTACGGTAATAATTACTGTTTTATTTGCAGATATATGCGTAAGAAAAAAAGATGAAATTATACATGTGTTTACAAGCTTTAAAAAGCCTGGAGCTAATAAGGATTCTAAGATAAAGAATGTTGGCGATAAGTTAAGCCCTAAGGTGTTAGACACATCAGTAATAATTGATGGAAGAATATTTGATATATGTCAAAGTGGTTTTATTGAAAGTACTTTAGTAATTCCTACTTTTGTTTTAGATGAGCTTAGACATATTGCGGATTCCTCAGATTCTTTAAAAAGGACAAAAGGAAGAAGGGGATTAGATATACTTAATAAAATACAGAAAGAGTTAAGTATAGATGTAGAAATATGGGAAGGCGATTTTGAAGATATTAAGGAAGTAGATGTTAAATTACTTAAACTTGCTCAAGTATTGAATGGAAAGGTAATTACTAATGATTATAACTTAAATAAAGTTGCAGAACTTCAAGGAGTACCTGTATTAAATATTAATGAGTTGGCAAATGCTGTAAAACCTGTTTTATTACCAGGAGAAGTTATGAAAACACAGGTAATTAAAGATGGAAAAGAGTCAGGTCAAGGGGTTGCATATTTAGATGATGGAACTATGATTGTCATTGAAGAAGGTAGAAAATATATTGGTGAAAATATATTTGTAGTAGTTACTTCAGTACTTCAAACAGCAGCAGGAAGAATGATATTTGCAAAACCAAAGGAACAATAGTTTTTTATTAAGAAAAATTAAGCGCTAATTTATCATTAGTTTAAGGTTAATTTATTGGAGGAATTATGAGAAAAAATACAGCGATAATATTGGCTGCAGGACAAGGGAAAAGAATGGGGTCAAATGTAAACAAGCAGTTTTTGACTTTGGCAGAAAAACCAGTATTATATCATACTATAAAGGCTTTTTCTGACAATAAAAATATAGATAATATTATAGTTCTGTGTGCAGAAGATGAGATGGAGTACTGTAAAAAGAATATAATTGAAAAATATGACCTTAAAAAAGTTAGAGCTTTAGTAAAAGGTGGGAAGGAAAGGCAAGACTCTGTATACAATGGACTAAAGGCAATAGAACCTTGTGAAATAGTATTAATCCACGATGGAGCTAGACCATTTGTTACTGACAATATAATAAATAATGGCATTAAGAATGCTGAAAAACATGGTGCATGTACTTGTGGAGTTAAATCAAAGGACACTATAAAAATTAAGGATAAAGAAGGGTTTGCCAAGGAAACCTTAAATAGAGAGGATACTTTTATAGTTCAAACGCCTCAGTGTTTTAAGTATGATATTATATTATTCTGCCATGAAAAATTAAGAAAGACTAAAGAGCGAGTTACTGATGATGCTATGATTGTTGAAAAATTTGATAGAAAAGTATATCTTTATGAGGGTAGTTATTTAAATATAAAGCTTACAACTCCAGAAGATATGATAATTGGAGAAAATATTTTAAAAAATAAAATATAAATATATAGGCAATATTTAAATATGTATGATATAATGATATTTATTAAAATTTAATATTAATATGTGATGAGGAAGAATAGTAGAAACATACCCACAGAGAGAAAATTCACCGGCTGAAAGATTTTCACACGTTTTGAACCTGCTTCTGAGCAGTAGTTTTAACTACCGGCATGAGCCGTTATAAAATGAAGTATAAATTTTAGGTGGTACCGCGATAGAATTCGCCCTAATTAGGGTGGGTTCTATTTTTTTATTAATAAATATAATTACGAGGTGAATGGAAGATGAAGTTATCAAAGATGTTAATAAGTACACTAAGAGAAGTTCCAGGTGAAGCAGAGATAGCAAGCCATCAACTTATGTTAAGAGCTGGAATGATAAGAAAATCAGCTACAGGAATATACACTTTCATGCCAAATGGAGTTAGAGTGTTAAAAAATGTAGAAAATATAGTTAGAGAAGAAATGGATAGAGCAGGTGCTCAAGAATTTTTAGCTTCTGCACTTATACCAGCAAATCTATGGCAAGAATCTGGAAGATGGGATGTAATGGGACCAGAAATGATTAGGCTTAAAGATCGAAATGGAAGAGATTTTTGTCTTGGACCAACCCATGAAGAAGTATTTACAGATTTAGCGAGAAGTGAAATTAAATCTTATAAACAATTACCATTAAATCTTTATCAAATTCAAACCAAATATAGAGATGAGAGAAGACCTAGATTCGGAGTTATGAGATCAAGAGAATTCATAATGAAAGATGCATATAGTTTTGATAAAGATAATGAAGGGTTAGATATATCTTACATGAAGATGTATGAAGCATATAATAAGATATTTACTAGATGTAATTTAGAATTTAGCGCTGTTGAAGCAGATTCAGGAGCTATGGGAGGATCAGGTTCAGCAGAGTTTATGGTTAAATCTGATATAGGCGAGGATGAAATAGCTTTCTGTACTGGTTGTAATTATGCTGCGAATACAGAAAAGGCTACATCTAAACTGGAAGATGCAGAGAAAGAAGAAGAAAAGGAATTAAAGAAGATAGCAACTCCAAATGTAAGAACTATAGAAGAGTTAGTAACTTTCTTTAATACTAGTAACAAGAAGTTTGCAAAGACTCTAATATATAAAGCTGATGGCAAAGTTGTGGCAGTAATGGTTAGAGGAGATAGAAGCTTAAATGAAACTAAGGTTTCTAATGCATTAGGTGGAATTATGGAATTAGAAATGGCCGATGCAGAAACTGTCTTAAAGGCTACATCAGCAGAAATAGGATTTGCTGNNTAGATACACTACTTGTAGATGAAGAAGTTACTAGAATGAGTAATTTTATAGTTGGAGCTAATGATACAGGATATCACTATGAAAATGTAAATTATGAAAGAGATTTTAACGGCATAGTAGGAGATTATAAACTCGTAGCAGAGGGGGATATGTGTCCTAAGTGTGGAAGTCCAATAAATATTAGAAGAGGGGTAGAAGTTGGACATATATTTAAGCTTGGAACTAAGTATTCAGAGTCTATGGGAGCTAACTATTTAGATGAAAATGGTAAAGAGAAACCACTAGTAATGGGATGTTATGGAATTGGTATTAACAGGACTGTAGCAGCTATAATTGAACAGCATCATGATGAAAATGGAATCCTTTGGCCAATGGCTGTTGCACCATATAAAGTAATAGTAATGCCTGCTAATGTTAAAAATGAAGAACAAATGAATAGAGCGGAGAAAATCTATGAGGATCTTAAAACTAGAGGAGTAGATGTGCTTTTAGATGATAGAAATGAAAGAGTTGGAGTTAAGTTTAAGGATGCCGATTTAATTGGAATTCCAATAAGAGTAACAGTAGGTAAAAAAGTAGTGGAAGACATAGTTGAATTTAAGTTAAGAAAAAATCAAGATATTGAAGAAGTAAATATAGAAGATGTAGTAGACAGAATAGAAAAAGAGTTTTTAGCAAATAATTTAAAGTTTTAATCATTTGTTATAAAGTAAATTATTTCATTTTAAGTAAATAGGACTGTATTAATAAAATATAGTCCTATTTTACTATAATTTTTGATATTGGTTTTTAGAAAGCTCTGTGGTTAATTGAAGTGATAAAATTTGGAGAGAATTTATATT
>NZ_DHYX01000060.1:0-10528 GCF_002414285.1 Clostridium sp. UBA5119
CGGGGTCAGACCCTGAGGAAATTTTTTCCTCAGGGTCTGACCCCGTTATTTTCGTTATTTTAGGCAAGACTGAACTTAGTAGTTTGTCTTTGGGTAAGCTGTGCTCCGTATTTAGAAGCTAGTGAGCCTCCATTACTAAGAAAAACATCTTTAGCAATTATGGTATCCATAAGAGTTGATACCTGAGGTTCAGTGATATCTTGCTTAATACCTGAAATTGATAAGTTAACTTTATCTCCACTGGCATTAACAAAAGTCATTAATAATGAATATTCCATAGTTTAATTTTCTCCTTTCGCTAAGATAAGTCACAGTTAATACTCGCGGTTAATACACTTAAGCATTAACTAATTTTGAAGTTTCATTTAAGTAACTATCTCTAGTAGAAGCACTTAAAACATCCTTAATAGCCTCAGCTACATCAAAAACATTTTGAGGATCAACACTAGGTTTTACTCCAGAAAAAGTTTTTTTCTTATAAATTGTAGCTCCAGTCTTATCAGTTCCGTTTTCAACTTCAATATGAAAAGAAGTGGTGTTTAAAACTTTATCTACTGCCATTAAATTCACCTCCTTATCAGTGGTTTCAATGATTATATATGCACTTTGAAAAATAAGTGGAAAGTATAGATGATGAATAATCATAAAGTATTAAATCCATCCTTATTGAAAATAAAGTCATAGTAATTTCTAATTGCTGCATCCACAATGGTATTCATATAAACATTAACATTGGGATGAACAGCTTTAATTTCATTTAGCATTCTAACAGTGGAATTTCTTATTTTATAACATCTCTGAGTATCAAAGAATTCACCATCTATGGGTGGAGTTATTCCAGGAGCTTCAGTTTTAACCTTGCGATTATCAGTAAAACTATCAACAGAAGGTGGTAGAGAAGTTACATTAGCTGTGGATAAATTCTCCTTAGAGAGAGTATCTTTTTCAAAATTAAAGGATGATATGGGAATACCAGTGATGGCCTCACAGATGCCATTAAGTTCTTCCAAATCTTCTTCAGAATTAAATTCATCTATGGGATCATTAATTTTATTTTCTTTTTTCATTAAAAACCTCCTTATAAATTATTTAACACTTATTATATATGCTTTTATTAAGAAAATTCACTAGAGTCAATGATTAAAAAAGATTTGGATAATATTTATTGGGATTTTAATATATGAAATTGTAATCTTATGCAGTAAAATCATACTTTCATGTATTTTTATGGAATGTAAAACATTAAATGCATTATAATAAATTTAACACATATGTAAACCAAGAGATTGTCTTAAACAATATTTAAGGTTTAAATTTTGGTTTTAAAGGGAAGAATAAAATAATTGATAATAGTGAGTTGAGGAGAATTAAGTATGAAAGATATAAGGAGAAAGAAATCCAAAGGAATTCAATTAAGTAGGAATATTTTCATTTTAGTTATAGCTATATTACATCAACCTATTAGTAAAATTATTGAAAATAGAAACCTATATGTTGCTTTTAATTTAGCTTATTTATTGCTTGCGATATATTTTATTACATTACTTTTGAAAGATATGGGGTATTGTAAAAGTAAAACTCAGTAAGTTATTTTAGCAGAGTTTAAGAAAGTATTATAATTAGTAATTAACATACAGTGCTTATTAGAGAAAGCCTTGAAACCCCCATGAACACAACAAATAGTTAACTATTTTACTATTTAACTAGGTCTATATATTACTATTTAACTATTTTTATATATCCATATTTATATATTTCTATAGGCATATAGTTTTCTAGCTATCTAGTTTCCTAGGTAAAATGTGGTGTAATTTAAGGTGAGATTTTAATAATATTGTATAAGTATTTTAGACAGTTCAGGATTAACTTCTGGGTTGTCTTTTTCATTTTTAATAAAATAATTTTCCACTTTTCGTCTAAATTGCTTATTTAGTATATAGAGAGTTAATTAAGCAAGGATAGGAGAGAGAAGATTATGAAACATACAATTATGGGTTTTAGACAGGATAAATTAATAAAATTTGGACTAGATATTATTGACGCAAGTATTCTTAGATATTTCATTGATTTCATTTTCAAGGGATTCTGAAAGAATAGCTACTTCCTCTAAGGTATCTGTATCATTGTACTTAGATTCATAATCAAAGAAAGTTCCTTTATGGATTATAGATAGGATAGGTAATGTGTCTCCATTCAATAGGGGAACGGTGTACTCGCTACCATTTATATATTCTTCTATAATTATTTCATCACCATACTTAAATCCTTCTAAAATAGCATTCCTAAGTTCTTCTCTGCTATAAACTAAAGAAATTCCAATACTTGAACCACCGCTGTTAGGTTTAACTATCATAGGGTATTTTAATTCTTCTATCTCTTTTAAATTTACACCTTCATGTTTGTATAGATTAATTCCCTTTGCTATAGGAATACCCTCAGCTTTAAGAATTCGCTTACATTGTTTTTTATTCATGCAAAGGGCACTAGTCAAAGGATTACTTCCGGAGTATGGAATTCCTACACTTTCCAAAATACTTTGAATAGCACCATCTTCTCCAAATTCCCCATGAAAGGCTAAAAAAGCAAAATCTAAGTCGTGAATTTTATCTATAACTTCGTTTTTAGAGTTTATAATCATAGGAATTACTTCATATTTATCTCTATTTAGGTTTTTAATTATTTCTTTTCCAGATAAAAGGGATATTTTTCGCTCAAAGGAAATTCCACCCATTAATACTCCAACTCTCATATATACATCTCCTCAAATTTATATTCTTATACTATAATAATATTTCAATGAAAAAAAATAGAAAGTACCATTAAGTAATGGATTTTAGATAAGGGTGGTTTAAGAAGGTAGCTTAATTTTTTAAATTGTTATTTTATTTGTATTGCTAGTACATAAATGTGTTTACATTATATTATAAATTATATTGAATATAAGTATGGCATAGCGTATAATTATTCTCAATATAGGAATATAATGGATGGAATTAAGGTGTGTATGAACAATTTATATAGCAAATATGAATTACATCTAAATTTATCTATGCAGAGGTAAAATAAGTGTTTAGAACATATCAATATTTTATATAGGAGGAGAAATGAAAAGAAAGATATTTATAGGAATATTAGTCATAGTAGCAATAGGGATAATATATGTCATTTATCCTAAACAGGGAACTTTTGAAGAGTTTATTATAAATAGGTATAACATGAATAATTGTACTAGTGTCACCTTTTTTTCTTTAAAAGGAGGAATTGATTCATCTGAATCATGGAATATATATAAAGAAGAAAAGACAATGAAATTTATAGATTATATGAAGACTGTGAAAATGAAGGAAAATAGAAGTAGTGATTATGGAGCGGAATATTTTATGACAATTATAGGCTCATATAAAGAAGATGGGTCAACAGGTCCAATAAGAATTGATATAGCTTGGATTAATGAAAAAGAGATTATAGTAAACTATAATGGCCAGAAAAGAAGGTATTATAAAATAGTAGAGGAAGACTTTAGTATGGACAAGATTAAAGCATTACTAAAAGATGGGTAATGATTTAGGTTAATATAACTAAGAATTTGTTAGAATAGTCCTTAGTATAATAATCCAAGAATTAAGAAATAACTAAGAATAATATATTTATTTTTAGTTATAAGTCTTTGATTTAATAAGGGTTAATAGGAAAACTAAGGAAAGGAAGCTTGTTAACATATGAATACTAGAGTAGATGGTTGTGTAAATATAAAGAGAAATTTAAGCATGTTAACGGATTTTTACCAATTGACTATGGGTAATGGATATCTAAAGAAGGGCATGAAGGATAGAATAGCATATTTTGATATGTTTTTTAGAAAAATTCCTGATAATGGGGGATATGTAATAATTGCTGGATTAGAACAATTTATAGAGTATATAAATACTTTAAGTTTTACTGAAGAAGACATAAGCTTTTTAAGGGAAAGAGGAATATTTTCTGAAGGTTTTTTGGAGTATTTAAGAGATTTTAAATTTCAATGTGATATATGGGCCATTCCAGAGGGCACGGTAGTATTTCCAAATGAGCCTATAATAACTGTTAGAGGGCCAATTCCTCAAGGTCAATTAATAGAAACCATGCTACTTTTAACTATAAATCATCAAAGTTTAATTGCTACTAAAGCAAGCAGAGTTGTTAGAGCATCTCAGGGTCGAAATGTTTTAGAATTTGGTTCTAGAAGAGCTCAAGGTTATGATGGAGCATTATTAGGAGCAAGAGCTGCTTATATAGGAGGTTGTTTTGGAACTGCATGTACAATGGTAGAAGAATTATATGGAATTCCATCTCTAGGAACCATGGCTCATAGTTGGGTTCAAAGTTTTCATAGTGAATATGAAGCATTCAAGGCTTATGCAGAAGTTTATCCCACTTCCAGTGTACTTCTTGTGGATACCTACAATACTCTTAAAAGTGGTATACCTAACGCAATAAGAGTTGCTAAGGAAATATTAGAGCCTAAAGGAAATAGATTAAAGGGAATTAGGTTAGATAGTGGTGATATTGCATATCTTTCAAAAGCTGCTAGGAAAATGTTAGATGAAGCTGGCATGGAAGATTGTAAAATAACTGCATCTAATTCCTTAGATGAATACCTTATTAGTGACTTGTTACTACAGGGTGCTGAGATAGATATCTTTGGAGTAGGAGAAAATCTAATAACTTCTAAATCTAATCCTGTATTTGGAGGAGTATATAAGTTAGTAGCTATAGAAAGTGAAAACAAATTAGAGTCTAAAATAAAATTAAGTGAAAATCCAGAAAAGGTAACTAATCCTGGTTTTAAAAAATTGTATAGGTTTTATCATAAGAAAACTAATAAAGCAGTAGGTGATTTACTTACCTTAAGGGACGAAGTTGTAGATGAAAGTAAGCCATATATTCTTTTTCACCCTGTTCATACATGGAAGAAAACTATTTTAACAGACTATTATGTAAAAGAATTACAAGTGAAAGTCTTTGATAAAGGGCAATGTGTATATTCATGTCCTAGTATTCAGAAAATTAGAGAGTATTGCAAAGGGCAGGTTGAAACCCTCTGGGAGGAGTCTTTGAGGCTTAAAAATCCTCACAACTACTATGTAGATTTATCTGAAGAACTATGGACGCTAAAATATGATTTAATTAATAAATATTCCAATGAAGAAAGTCATCCTTAGAAAAAGTTAATTATTAATATATAAATATAAAAATGACTATATGATATGAATGTCACATAGTCATTTTATGGCTTCATTTATTTATTCATTAAAGGTAAGCTATTTAGATTTACAGAGTCTTTTCTATTATTAAGATTACTTAGAGTTTCATGACCTTTTTCTGTTTTACCTAATGAATCTATTAGTATATTTTTAGAGTTTTGGGTTTGAATTGTATGTTGATCCTTAACCTGTTCTTCGTTGGAGAAATCATCATTAATTTTTATATGATCTAGATCTTTATTTAAAGTAGTTACATAGTCTAAATCATCATCCATAGAAGAAATAATATCTTTTGGCTTAAATAGAATTTCTTCAAAGTTATTGTTATATTTGCTATTCATTATGGGCCTCCTTATAATTAGTTTTTTAATATGTTTTTAGCTTTTACAACACATCCCTGAACACGAGGAGCTATGTATCTAAGTTTAGGGTGAGGTTCTTCTGTAGCAGCTACATACTTCATGACTATGCTATCCAAATTAGATGATTCAGTTAGTTTAAAGTATAGATATTGTTTCCTCTGCAATTTATTTATTCTATTTTTAAAGTATGAGCTTACCTTCATCCAATTAAACTGTTTACTTATATTTAATTGATTGAAACCTGTAGCATAGGAACCAGGTTCAATTAAGATTACAGGAATATTCACTCTTGTAAGTTGCTTAAGTTCTTTATTTAAACAATACCCAATGGATTCAAGGGCGAATTTAGTAGAACAGTAGGGTGATAAAAATGGTATAGCCATGCGACCAGTTAAGGAAGATAGAAATATAATTCTTCCCTTTCTTCTTTTTATCATTCCTTTTAAAATGATCTGAGTCAATTCTATAGGACAAAACACATTGGTTTCAAAAGTAGCCCTAAATCTGTTTACATCTATCTCAGCTACGGAGCCAGAATCTCCTATGGCAGCATTATTTATTAGTACGTCTATAGGTAAGTCTCTTACTTTTTCTCTATCCTCTTTACATAATACATCTAACTTAAAGCTTTCAATGGGAAGTTTCCATTTTTTATTTAACATATTTAATTTGTATGCCTGTTCATCAGTATGAGTGGTTGCGTAAACATAGTGACCTCTACTGGCCAAGGTTATAGCTGCTTTACGTCCAAGACCAGAACCACAACCAGTTATTAATATGTGTTTCAATTTTATCACCTCTAGTTTAGTATGTATTTTATTTCGTTTATAATTCTTCTTATAAAAATAATGACTTAAGGAAATTTATCCATAAGTCACTAGTAAATAATATATTTTCTATTTTAGAAAGTTTTTAATAGCATTTTTAACAACTTCTCTATCATCAAAATAAAATTTTCTCTTACCTATAATTTGATAGTCTTCATGGCCTTTTCCAGCAATTATAAGTAAATCATCATCTTTTAGTATTTTTAATCCTCTTTCTATGGCACGTTTTCTATTAAGGATTTTTTCATAAGGAGTTATTGTAGATAACAGTCCTGATTCTATCTCATCAAGGATTAACCTTGGATTCTCAGTTCTAGGATTATCAGAAGTAATTATGCAATAATCTGATAAAGAGCCAGCTATTTTACCCATAATCTCACGCTTGGTTGTATCTCTATCTCCACCACAGCCAAAGACAGTAATAATTCGTCCACAGGTTATTTCTCTTGCCATAATGAGGAGTTTCTCCAAAGCATCTGGAGTATGAGCATAATCTACTATTATATTTTTATTTAAGTTGTTTTTTATTAATTCAATTCTGCCAGGAACAGGGTTAATATTTGGGAGTAGTGGTATAATATTTTCAATGCTCATTCCTAGAGAATAGCAAGTAGCTATTGTAGCTAATACATTGTATACGGTAAATTTACCGGGGATTTTTACATTAACTTCATTGCAAGTTTTTTTAAAATTTACTTTAAAACTAACAGAATTCCTTCTATATATTATATCAGTAGCTTGAATATCAGCTGAGTTTTCTATTCCGTAGGTTAGTATTTTACATGTAGCGTCTTTTATTATTTCTTTTGAAACATTGTCATCAATATTAATAATTCCTAATTTGCATTTGTGGAATAACTTCATTTTTTCTATTTTATAGGCTTCCATGGTACCATGTTCATCTAAATGATCTTGAGATAGGTTAGTAAATATTCCTATATCAAAATCGCAAAAATCTACTCTATGTTTTGCTAGAGCAGAAGAAGTAACTTCCATTATAACACTATTAGCATTATTATCTTTAAATTCTCTAAAGGATTTTTGAAGTTCCAAAGCTTCAGGAGTAGTTGGAGTAGTTTTGCTAAAATTTAGTTTTTCATTGGTAAGTTTGAAGCCTAAGGTACCAATGACACCTACAGTTTTTCCAGTGGACTCTAATACATCTTTGATATAATGTGTAACTGTAGTTTTCCCATTTGTTCCTGTTACTCCTACAAGTTGTAATCCTTTTGAGGGCTCCTTATAAAATAAATTGCATATATTAGCCAAAGAAATTCTAGTATCTTTTACTTTTATGATAACTATATCTTTATTTGAATAAGTAATATCTTTCTCTACTAATATAGCAATAGCACCATTTGTAACTGCTTCATCTATAAAATTATGACTATCTGCATTATTACCTTTTATACATATAAATAAAGAGTTTGGTTTTATCTCTCTAGAATCATAACTTACATTATCGATGTTTATATCCACATATCCATTTATTAAGGTGTAATTAATTTGATTAAGCAATTTATATAACTTCATAATTTCTCCTCCGCAACTAGATAAACTCATATACTCTTATTATACGGAGTAAATTTCCTATAAATAGTGTTTATATTGCTTAAAATAATGCAAAAAGTGCTTATGAAATAATGATTTAGTGTTAAATAATTTATTTGTAGGGATCATAGCTGCCTTTGAATTCCTCATGTTGAATATTAGATGGACGCTTGAAAAATATGGTTGATGGTTCATAAAATTCAGTAAAAGAGTGAAGAAGTCCCATATGGACTTTTGCTATTACTTTTTTATTATTTTTTGTAATAGTATGTTCAGGACTATAAGTAAATGCAAATATAATAAAACTAAAAAAGCTAAATATTAGTATAAATAAAGT
Organism: Clostridium sp. UBA5119; assembly: GCF_002414285.1. Classification (NCBI taxonomy): domain Bacteria; kingdom Bacillati; phylum Bacillota; class Clostridia; order Eubacteriales; family Clostridiaceae; genus Clostridium; species Clostridium sp. UBA5119. Next base: position 8,321 of record NZ_DHYX01000060.1, read on the forward strand.
AGCTAAGGTAAAGGCAAGGGGTTTTAAAAATTTATGTTTATATAAATTGCATAAAGCTGTAGTAATCAAAATTATTAGACTAATTCCGATTAGATATAAACAAATACTTGCAATCATATTAATCCATCCTCTAAAACACAAGTTTAAAGGGTTAATAATAATGTTTATTGATGAATAAATAATTACTATTAAGAAATTGATAATTAATGAATATAATGATCCTTTGTAGTTTTTGGGGATTTTAGCATTAAAACTTTTTAACATTTTATATTTCCTCCTATAAATAAAAATCTTAGATGAATAAAAGTTTATAATCTAAGATTATCATAGAAGTTAAAATATTACAATAAATATTTATTGTATTACAATAAATATATATTGAATATAGTGAAAATACAAACGTTATTCAATAAATTAAATAGTAAAAAAGTAAGCCGGACTCAATAGTAACACGAGATGCCACTTTGTAAATTGAAAAGCAACGTTTGTAATTGAAAACTGAATCTTTGTAAACGAAACGCAACTTTTGTAATCAAAATGCAGGTTTTGTAACCGAGAAGCCATTTTTGTAACCGAAATGCAGTTTGATTTTTCACTTTTTCTATCGTATGATAATAGAAATAGGCATGCTAAAAGGAAGTCGACTCTCTCTCGATTTTATTTGTAATCGGAGAATCCACCCCTGAAATTCAGTTCTTTTTTGAGCTGTTGGCGGCACTGTTTATATTATTATTTTTTGAGAAGAACAGGTTTTAACATGATGGCACTGGCTGTTACTGGTGCACATCCTAGTTTATGCAGAACCTCTTCTCCATGATAAAAGCTGAACGTTTCGTATGGGCTACGGTTGTTCAGCTTTTTTCTTTTGTAAGAATTGATGTGATTCATCATTAGGCTGACATCTTCCTGTGTTAAGTTGTTAAAGCTGGTTCCTTTCGGTAAAATCCTACGAATCAATTCGTGATTCACCTCAATGGCTCCCTTTTGATAGGGGCTACCAGCATCACAGTAAAATACATTGGTACGATGTTTTTCGAATTTATCGGTACTATACTCAATCGCTTTTGGATTAGAAAATTCACTACCGTTATCCGTAAGTATCACCGGAAATAGCTTTATAAAAAGTTCCTTCCCTAGTGTTTGATAAAGGATCCTAAAGATATCCGTTACTGATTTTGAAGTATTAGACTCTCTTAGGTAAGCTAACATTAGGCTAGTGTCTACAAAATGAATTGTTAGCAGACATTTTCCACCCTTACTACCAATAACAGAGTCCATTTGTACAATCGCAGTATCTGGATTCTTTTCGATAAATGCTTGAAATGAATCATAATTACGCCCGATGCGGCATCCTTTATCCACTTTAAATTCTGGCTTTTTGTAGCGTTCTCGAAACTTTACTTTTCGAGGAAGATCAATGTTCCTTACATCAAAAAGGCAGGCATCAATGTAGTTATAAATCGTTTTCTCGCTACACATAAGTTCGTCTTGATGTGTGATGAAAATCTGATTTACGGATTGTCCTTGTCCTATCAGTGGTGAAATAATCTTGTTTAATCTGGCTATTTCATCTTCTGATATACATAAACCGCTTCGTGACTGGGAGATCGACTCATGAGCTTTGATATGAGCATGCTCTGCATCATAAAGTGTTTTCAAAAGAGTACATTTACAAACAGTCTCACAGCCATTACAAACATAAGGAACTCTATATTGGGCAGTACAGATTTCTTCAATAAAGTCAGAACAGTTTTCGTTGCAGTAAGGACACAGCTTACAATAAGGAGATGAGTTTCGCTTACATGACTTTCCACAGATATCTTTTTTCCTGCAATTCATCCGATCTTTACAGGCATTATAAGGGAAGCCAGGATATCCGGATGTAATCTGAGAACTGTATTTGCGTACTTCTCTAGAGATGGTAGTTGGATTTTTATCCATCCTGCGGCTGATTTCTTTAAATGAAAGAGTCTCTTTCAAGAATTTTTGTAATGTAAGTCTTTCTTCGTAAGTAAAAAACTTAGACATATATCCTCCATTCTGCCGCCAACATTTACAGGATATATGATTATTTTAACTTAGAAAACAAAAAAGACTGGCATAGACCAATCTTTTTGTAAGCCAAGGTGCAACCACATGGCATAGATATAAACTTTAAGAATTATTACTCAATTGTTAGTCGAAAGGGTTGCATTTCGATTTACAATT
>NZ_DHYX01000091.1:0-6670 GCF_002414285.1 Clostridium sp. UBA5119
CTCTACTAATTCAGCAAATGCTTTTGGATCGTTGATTGCTATTTCAGAAAGCATTTTTCTGTTTATTTCAACTCCAGCAAGTTTCATTCCATTCATGAATTTTGAATAAGAAAGATCATTCATTCTAGCAGCTGCATTTATTCTAGCTATCCATAGTTTTCTGAAATCTCTTTTCTTTAATTTTCTTCCAACATAAGCATTTCTTAATGCTCTTATTACTGATTCATTAGCTGTTTTAAATAACTTGCTTTTTCCACCGTAGTATCCTTTTGCAAGTTTTAATACTTTTTTATGTTTTTTACGACTATTCATCGCTCTTTTTACTCTTGCCATTATATTTACCTCCTAGATAACTTCCTACTATAAGTATGGTAGTAATTTCTTCATTATTTTTTCTTGAGTAGTTGAAACATATCCTGTTTTTCTAAGATTTCTCTTAGTCTTTCTGCTCTTCTTAGTTAATATATGGCGTCTAAAAGCTTTAGATCTTTTTAACTTACCTGTTCCTGTCTTTTTAAATCTCTTTGCTGCACCTCTATGTGTTTTCATTTTTGGCATTGTAAAGTCCTCCTCTCGGTTATGCTCTTTTTGGAGCTAATATCATTATCATATTTCTTCCTTCTTGTCTAGCTGGCTTTTCAATAATATAAACATCACCTAATTTTTCTACAAAAAGGTTTAATATCTTGCGTCCAACCTGTGAGTTTTCAATTTCTCTTCCTCTAAATCTCACAGTAACTTTAACTTTGTCTTCATCTAATAAGAACTTTCTAGCATTATTAGCCTTTATCTCAATATCGTGCTCTTCTATGCTAGCACTTAGTCTAATTTCTTTAAGAGTAGTGATTTTTTGTTTCTTTTTAGCTTCTTTTTCTTTCTTTTGTTGTTCATAAACAAACTTACCAAAATCCATGATTTTGCATACCATAGGTTTTGCATTTGGAGATACTACAACTAAATCTAATTCCTTTTGTAATGCAATTTCTAATGCTTCTTTTGTAGAAATTACTCCTAGTGCTTCCCCGTCTGAGTTAATAACTCTAACTTCTTTGTCTCTTATCTCTTCATTCATCATGAAATCTTTATTTTTACTGATAACATTCACCTCCGGCTTTTAAACCACATATTTTTATTTTATATAAAATAAAAAGGACAGCAAACGCCGTCCTGTTATTACAATTATTGTAAACCAAAATTTTACCTTACTAGCAGTACTGTAAGGTGAGAAACGGCAGTTTCTACTTGTTAATTAGTTATTTACTTTTTCACTAACATAGTTAATATTACTACACCTTTATATTATTGTCAATAGGCATTTCTATAATTTCTTTAAACATTAAACATTCATTACAACCACTACAATGATAAATTCTATTTTCAAAAACTTTCTCTAGAGTATTAATTAGCTCCTTATTTTTACATCTATTAGCAGAATGTATTACTATCTTTTTCGGGCACATAGTTATTAGTCCACTTATAACTAAATCATCTTGACTAACGTCTACTATATTTTTATTTTCGCAAATCTCATTCAAAAGGGTTTCCATAATATTATTTCCAAATTCATCTCTAAGTATATATGAATCTCCTCTTTTTCCAATATACAAATCTACTTTTTCAGCCTTACTTTCTTGTATCTCAACAAAATACTTTAAAAGACTAATAAATTCATTATACTCTTTTTCTATCATATAACTTTCTACCACTTTTTCTATTATGGTATATATCTGTGGCATTAATTCCTTGGATCTAAAGTCCATAAACCCTTTAATATTTAATACGTTTCCTTCTTCTATACAATTAATAATTCTATCTAAAATATTATTTTTCTTATTCATATAATATATCACAGTATCATCTATAGGTACTTCTTCTTTTAAAATTTTATATATATCCTTTTTTATAATACTTATATCGTTATAGTTAAGAAAATTATACGTTTCATTTAGATGTTTATTAACCCTTTTTTCTAAAAACTCATTAATAATCACACCATATAAAATATTCGCTGTATAATAGTTAAATAACTTCTTAACTTCAGCCTNNACCCAATATATATGTAGACATTCATTCAATTCATCATTTTCAATTTTTAAATTTATACTTTTCTTTTTTTTTCTTAAATACTCACCCATACTCTTAACTTGATTTAATACATAATCCTTATAGCTATTATTTACAATGGTCAACAGTAGCATTCAATCACCCCACTTCATGTTAAGAATTTTATAGATACAGAACTTCACTTTAATATATTATGTATATTATGTGTTTTTATTTTTTACTATATACAATTTATTAAATCCAATTTATTCTACAAATTTTATAGCATATATGATATATTATTTTTAAATTAATATATTGCTTAAATTAAATAAAGGCTCTATTTTTTAGACAACTACACCGTAAATAAATTTTTTTGTAGAAATATGGATATGAATGTTACATCCGTAACTTTTTAAATATATATCTATATAACTATTTGTTCTATCTATGCGGGTTTGAGGAGAATCTATCATTTTGATAGTATGGTTAGATATATATTAAAATATAAATTATTGATAACAACTAACCTTAAGGTGGTGACATTTTTGAAATATGCTTTTGTAGACTTTAGAATTTCTTTTGAGGAATTATTTGCTTTAGAAAATTTAAATTGTAAAGTTATCCTTTGCGAACCTTGCAATTCATTATATCCAGCTATATGTGGTCATCCTGATATTCTTATGCATTTCATAGACAATAATAATATTATCATTCATAAAGATGCCTCTTCTATCTTTGAAGAAACTCTAAAATCTCTAAATCTAACAGTATTGAGAAGCACTAGCACTTTAACTGATAAATATCCTAATGATATTATTCTTAATGCTGTAAATACTCCTGATTTTTTTATGCATAATATAAGGTATACTGATAAAACTTTATTAGAAAACATTCATCATAAGACTTTAATAAATGTTAATCAAGGTTATACTAAATGCTCTACTGTAGTATTATCTAATAAAGCCTTCATAACTTCTGATATATGTATTTACAAAGAATTAAATAACTATGGATATGATGTACTATTAATTCCACCAGGGGACATTCTTTTACCTCATTTGAATTACGGCTTTATTGGAGGAACTTGCGGTATGATAGATTCTAAAACTATAGTTTTTTATGGAGATTTAGATTTATATCCTCACGGGAATTTAATAAAAAGATTTTTAGATAAGCATGGCATAACCCCTATTTCTTTATCCAACTCTCAACTAATTGATAGAGGTAGTATATACTTTTTAGATATTTAGTAGATCATCTATACAAAATGCTACAATATGAATTTTTAATATTTAATTTTAATGCCTCTCTCTAAGAATCATATTTATATAATATACAAAATAAAAAAGCAAGTAAATAAATTACTTGCTTTTTTGGAGGCGCCACCCAGATTTGAACTGGGGATAAAGGCTTTGCAGGCCTCTGCCTTACCACTTGGCTATGGCGCCATATTGGAGCGGAAGACGAGATTCGAACTCGCGACGTTCACCTTGGCAAGGTGACGCTCTACCACTGAGCCACTCCCGCGTAATAATGGTGGCTCGAGCAGGAATCGAACCAGCGACACGAGGATTTTCAGTCCTCTGCTCTACCGACTGAGCTATCGAGCCAGACACAAATTTTAGAATTTATTGGCGACCCAGAAGGGACTCGAACCCTCGACCTCCGGCGTGACAGGCCGGCACTCTAACCAACTGAGCCACTGGGCCATATGGTGGTCGCAACAGGGATCGAACCTGTGACCCCCTGCTTGTAAGGCAGGTGCTCTCCCAGCTGAGCTATGCGACCAAAATTTAAATTTGTGATACTACTATTAAAAATAATCTTTGCTAAGCTTAAAAAACAATAAATCTTCCAAGTCTTAACAAAGACTATTATATTAAATTTTTAGTTTATTGTCAATATGGTTTTTAGAATTTATTATAAAAATTAGTTAATAGCTTCTAATATTTTTTTAATATCTTCTGGTTTAAAATCATAGGTTTTATTACAAAAATGGCACAATATTTCTTCTGTCTTACCCTCATCATATATCTCTTGCAAATCATCTTTACCAATACTAATTAGCACTCTTTCAACTCTTTCTCTAGAACAGTCGCATTTATACGCTGGTACTAAAGCATCATATATTTTCAAATCCATATCTTCAAATATAAATTCTAATATTTCTTCTATGGTCATTCCTTTCTCTATCATAGCCGTTACTGATGGAACTTCTTCCAACCTATAAGTTATAATATCTGCTAAGAATTCTGACGCACCTGGCATCATTTGTATAATAAATCCTCCAGCAGCTTTTATAGATAAATCTGTATCTACCAATACTCCTAAAGCAACAGCAGATGGTGTTTGCTCAGATACCGTAAAGTAATATGCTATATCATCTCCTACTTCTCCTGTATATATAGGCACTTGCCCTACATAAGGTTCTTTAAGCCCCATATCCTTAATTACTTTTAGATATCCATTTTTACCTATAGCACCGCCAACTTCTAATTTACCTTTTTCATTTAAAGGTAAATTTACTTTTGGGTTTCCTATATATCCTTTAACACTTCCATCATGATGGGCAGTAACAGTAACCCCTTTTGCTTCTCCACAACCATCTATTTGAATAGTTAAACTATCAGTATGATTTTTTAGCATAGCCCCCATCAAAACTCCACCAGTTAACATTCTTCCTAACGCTGCTGAAGCTGTTGGCATACATTCATGAGTTTTAGTTGCTTCATTCACTAATTCAGTAGTAATAGCTGCAATTATTCTTACTTGGCCATCCTTTGCAGTAGCTCTAATTAATTTATCTTTCATTTCTCTAACATCCTTTCTTACTCAAAACATAGGTTATTCTTTCTGTATTCTCGCCTATGGCAATTTCTTCATAGCAATTGAGTTTTTTTTCTATAACAAGATTTGCTTCTTTTATAAACTTTTCTATTTTACTCTCACTATAAGCTCTCTCTCTGTGATGTTCATCAAATCTATGGTACACTCGTCCTTCTTTAACAAAAAATGTTAAGTACATATCAACAATATCCTCTTGTAATTGATTCTCCCAAACATATACCACATCTTCTCTGTCATAGTTAAAGCTATTATTTCCTAGTATATTTTTTATTTTGTACTCTGTATTAATATCAAAAATAAAAATACCATCATCCTTTAAGTGTTTATTAACTGACATAAAATATAATTGAAGTTTTTCATCCTCAATAATATAATTAGTAGAATCCAATCCACAAGTTATCAGATCAAACTGCTTTTTAAGATTAAAGGTACATATATCTTGGCACATGACCTTAGCTTTAATTCCCTCTGCCTTTAATTTTTCATCTGCAATAGATAACATATACTCTGATAAATCTATAGCCGTTGTAAATATAAAGTTTTTCCCAATTAACTTGGTAAAATTCCCTGTACCACAAGCTAAATCTAAATATTCTCTTCTTCCAACATTATATTCCTTGCAAATCTCAATAATTTTTTCTGCCCAACCTCTATAATTGATATCTTCATTAATAAGTTCATCGTATATATCAGCAAAATCATTATAACAGTCCATAGGTTCACCATCTTTTCTATATAATCACCTATTTATTTTACATTACTTTTTTTATTTTGTCTAAGAAATCTTCCATGACTATGTAACAAATCTAATATCTATATGTTTATTTATGTACTAAGCTATAATTATATCTCTCAATTAAATTAAAATAATTTATCTTAATTATTCTAACAAAGTCTTAGTCAAACTTGATTATTAGTAATATATCATATAAAACTAAAAAAACTCATCATTCTTAGGAATATTTAGACCTTTTTTCTTTTTGGTCATCATACCTCCAATTCTCCCCGTCTCTTCTGCAGTTAAACTACTCCATCCAAATTCATTTACTTTATCAGCCAAACCTAATTCTTCTACTATATCATATTTTATTTGCTCTCTTAAAGCCTCCTGTGGAGTTAATTCTTTATTAGCTTTCAATTTAGATTTTATCACTTTTTTCATAGGAGTCTTACCCACAAGCTTCCACCTCCGCGTTATTAAAATATAGTTTTAATGTAATAACTATATTTTCTACCATAGATTTTTTTTTATTCATATCCCTTACAAATTCTACATCAGTTATCTATCCATCCCCTATGTATTATCACAATAAACAATTAATTATATTACATATTTTCACTTAAATAAATATATTTACATATAGTAACTTTTTATGTATAATTATATATTATAAGAATTAAACCTAATTATTATTTTAATGTGAAATATTCAGTATATCATTTCATATACTTTCACATAAATTAATATTTTTTTCAATATTATCAATTCATTCTCATCACGAGTGTGAATTCTATTTCATTTTGTAATTGTTGATTTCTCGATATTTCATATTTGTAAAGTATATATTTATAGTTTTAATAAACCTTATTCAAATTAAATATAAATATTTTTTAGTTTAACTTACATTGTTTTTACAATATTTTTAATAGTATCTCATTTTCATTGATATGACATAATTCTTTAATTAGAGAATTATATTAGCATTGCTAATATTTTCATATTATAAATAGGGGGAAATATTTATGAAAAGCAAAAATATCTTAGCATGTGTTCTTA
>NZ_DHYX01000091.1:6725-28386 GCF_002414285.1 Clostridium sp. UBA5119
GCATGTGTTCTTACTTTATCCATAGCATCAACTATAATACTTGGATGTGGTAGATCAAGCAATTCAGAGAACTCTGAGAAAACTAAAGAAGGCACTATTGATGAAAATCAATATATCAATGTACTGTTAGGTGCAGAACCACAAAGTCTAGACCCTTCAAAAACTTACGATGTCTATTCATCATACATCCATACTAATACTATGGAGGCTTTAACTAGATTAGGCGTAGATGAAGATGGCAATGACTTAGTTAAAGAAGGAATATCTAATAAATGGACTCAATCTGAAAATGGCTTAACTTGGACATTTAAGTTGAGAGATGCTAAATGGAGTGATGGGCAACCTGTTACTGCAGATCAGTTTGTGTATGGTATCACTAGAACATTAGATCCAAATGTTGCTTCTCCAATGGGATATTTGCTTTATCCAATAAAAAATGCCGCTAAATTCAATGCTGGTAAATCAAAAGCAGAAGAAGTTGGTGTAAAAGCCATTGATGATCATACTTTAGAAATCACATTAGAATCACCTTGTGCATATTTCTTAAATATGACTTACTTGAAAATAATGGAACCTCAAAGAAAAGACTTAATAGAAAAACATGCAGATAAATATGGCTCAGATACAGACACTTTAATCTTCACTGGTCCATTTAAAATCTCCGAATGGGTACACAACAACAAAATTGAATTAGTAAAAAACCCCGAATATTGGGATGCTGAAAATGTAAAACTTGATAAAGCTACAATGAAAATAATTAAAGAAGAATCTGCTAGAATGAATGAAATATTTAATGGTTCTTTAGATTTAGCTAATGTAAGTTCCAAGGATTGGATTAACAAATTAAATGAAACCGGAAATTTTACAGTCAAAAAAGGTTACGATACTTCAATATGCTATAATTTTTTTAACCAAGAAAATAAATACTTCAAAAATGCAAAAATAAGAAAAGCCTTTCTCATAGCTGAAGATCGTAAAGGTGCAGTTTCAGCATTGTATAGAAACTTAGCAGAACCTTGTACAGCTTGGGTTCCACCATCAGTTAAAGTAGGTGAGGAAGAGTTTAGAAGTGCTACTGATTTTAATCCGGTAACCGAGCTAATAAAAGAAAATCCGGACCCTAAAAAATTACTTATAGAAGGTTTAAAGGAAGAAGGTTTAGATCCAGATCCTTCAAAGCATACTATTAAACTTCTTCAATCTGGCACTAGTTCTTACAGTAAAGAAATGGCAGAATTTTCTCAGGATAATTATAATAAAACATTAGGAGTTAACATTGATGTAGATTATGTGGAATGGGCAATTTTCTGCGATAAGACAGATAATATGGATTATGAATTAGCAGGAATGTCAGTTACTGCTGATTATAATGATCCACTAACTTATTTTGATATGTTCCTTCATGATACTGCTTCCGTTAAAACTGGATGGAAGAACGATAAATATGAAGAGTTAATACAAAAAGCTAGAACTACTTCAGATCAAGAGGCAAGAAAGAAGTTATTCCAAGAAGCAGAAAAAATTTTTATTTATGAAGAGGCAGTGTGTAGTCCAACTACATGGAGATTCAAAAATACTTATATTTATAATTATATAAAAAATTATACTTCTCCAACCTTTGGATCTTTGGATTTAAAAGAAGTGTATACAGAAGGTAGACCATAATATAGAACTATAAAATGAAACTGTGTTTAAATTACTTAAAGAACCTAATTAAACACAGTTTTTTTATTGTATTTATTAAAAACTACAGAAAAGGCTATCTCAAAGAAATGAGATAGCCTTTTTAAAATTATAATAATATTTTATATTATTTTCTACCTGAAGTGTAAGTATATTTTAGATCAACTGTTCCAAATAATGGAGCGCTGTAAGTCTTAACATACTTTCTTACATAAGTGTTTTTAAATCTCCAAGATTCTGGACTTATAACACCATCTTCATATAATAAAATTCTTTCTGCTTGCTTAAATAATTCTGTTCTTTCAGCTGGGTCTACAGTTTTTGCTGCATCAGCTATAAGCTTATCGTATTTAGGATTTGACCATCCTGTCATTACAACGTTAGCTCCAGTTACCCAGAAATCAAGGAATGTGTTAGGGTCATTGTAGTCACCGCCCCATGCCATAGCTGCTACTTGATAATCAAAGTTATCAGTTCTTTCTTGGAATTGTGCCCATTCAACATAATCAACTTTTACTTTTACACCAAGTTTATCTTCATAAACACGTTGTTGGAATTCAGCCCATACTTTATTTTCAGCTGAAGTACCTGATTCTAAGTAGTTAATAGTTATTTTAGATGGATCATCTCCAAGTCCTAATTCTTTCATTCCTTCAATTAATAAAGCCTTTGGATCCGGATTTTCATCTATAAGATCCTTAACTGGAGTATCACCTACTTTATCTCTATAATCTTCTCCGCCTATTTGTACTTTAGGAGGTACGAAAGACATAGCTGGCTCTCCAAGACCTTTTCTTAAAGTTTTAATTTTATTTTCTCTATCTTCAGCTACCATAAATGCTTTTCTTACCTTAGCATTACTAAATAATTTATCTTTATGGTTAAAGAAGGTATAAGTAGTAGAACCATCATATCCTTTTTTAGCCTCAAACTCACCAGTTGCATCAAACTTTTCTATCCATTCTGGTTTAGAAACTGCTCCCATATCTAATGAACCATTAAGTAATTCATTCATTCTAGCAGATTCTTCTTTAATTATTTTCATTGTAGCTTTATCAAGCTTTACATTTTCAGCATCCCAATATTCTGGGTTTTTAGTAAATTCAACCTTATTGTTGTGTACCCATTCAGAGATTATGAATGGTCCACTATATACCATTGTATTTGCTTCAGTACCATATTTATCTCCATGTTGTTTTACTATATCTTCTCTTTGTGGTTGCATTACTTTAAAGTATGTTAAATCTAAGAAGTAAGCACATGGTGAAGTTAATGTAAACTCAATTGTTTTCTCATCTACAGCCTTAACTCCTAAATCTTCTGCTTTAGCTTTACCTGAGTTAAATTCTGAAGCATTTTTAATTGGATATAAAAGGAATGCATATGGTGATGCAGTATTTTGATCTAAAGTTCTAGTGATACCATAAACGAAATCTTGTGCAGTAATTGCTTTTCCATCACTCCATTTAGCATCTCTTAATTTAAATGTCCAAACTGATTTATCATCGTTAGGTGTCCAACTTTCAGCTATACCTTCTATGATTTTATCCTTTCCAGTTTCGTCTTGAACAATTCTTGTTAATGCCTCTTGGCTGTTTGCAAGAACTTGTGATGAATACATATCACTTGATTTTGATTGGTCAATTGTTTTTGGCTCAGCTCCTAATAATAAGTTAAGATACTGTTCTTTATCCATATCTCCAGAAGCAGCAGTCTCTCCACCTTTGCCCTCATCTTTTTTGTCATCTTTACCACAACCTACTAAAGCAACAGAAGTTACCATAGATACAGCTAGTAAAGCAGCTAATATTTTTTTGCTTTTCATGAATAATCCCCCTTCATTAATCATCAATATAATAGATATAATGTCATATCCATCTGATTTAAATTCATTATATATTAACACTTTCACTATTGCAATACCTATTATCTGAATATTTATAAGATTACCTCAATTCGACTTATTGTCTTATATAAATACAAATATCTTACGAAATATTAATACAGCCTCTAATTTTGATTAATAATATTAATATTTTTTAAATTAAAATTTATTTCTTAATTTATTTTACTTTTTTTCGTCTGTTTATTTTTCCTTTTTCTACTTTTTTCTTTGTTAATCGGGTTTTAGTTGCATCTAAATTCGAAATTTGTAATACGAATTTTTTCATTTAATCCCCATATATACTATATACATTATAGTATTTTAGATAATATTATCTTCTTTCCCCTAACTTTTTTAATGCATTAAATTAGAATCCCCTTATAAAACCCACTTTTATAGGCAAAAATATCAAAACATATAAAAAAAGTGAAGCATTCATTATTTGCTTCACTTTCTCTCATTTTAATATAAAATTACTTTCTTCCAGTAGTATAAGTATATTTTAAGTCAATTGTTCCAAATAATGGAGCAGTATAGTTTTTAACATATTTTCTTACATAAGTATTTTTAAATCTCCAAGCTTCTGGACTTACAACACCATCTTCATATAATAGTATTCTTTCAGCTTCTTTGAAAAGTTCAGCTCTTTCATTCGGATCATCACTTTTTCCTGCTTTAGCTATAAGTTCATCATACTTAGGATTTGACCAACCTGTTGGTACAACTCCAGCTGTTGATGTCCACAAATCTAAATATGTGTTAGGATCATTATAGTCTCCAGTCCATGCCATACCTGCAACTTGATAATCAAAATTATCAGTTCTTTCTTGGAATTGTGCCCATTCAACAAAATCAACTTTAACATTAATTCCAAGTTTTTTTGTATAAACTTGTTGTTGGAATTCAGCATATTCTTTAGCTACCGCATCAGTACCTGATTGTAAGTAACTAATAGATATTTTAGATGGATCTTCTCCAAGACCTAGTTCCTTCATACCTTCTATTAATAATGCTTTAGGATCTGTATTTTCATCCATCAATTTTTGAACTGGTAATTCATTTACTTTTGTTCTATATTCTTCTCCACCTATTTGTACAGACTTTGGTACAAATCCTAGAGCAGGTTCGCCAAGACCTTTTCTTAAAGTCTTAATTTTATTTTCTCTATCTTCTGCTATTATAAACGCTTTTCTTACCTTAGCATTACTGAATAATTTATCTTTAAGGTTAAAGAAAGTATATGTAGTTGAACCATCATATCCTTTTTTAGCTTCATATTCACCAGTAGAATCAAACTTTTCTATCCATTCTGGTTTAACTACCGAAGCCATATCTAATGAACCATTAAGCAACTCATTCATTCTTGCAGACTCTTCTTTTATTATTTTCATTGTAACTTTATCAAGTTTTACATTTTCAGCATCCCAATATTCAGGATTCTTAACAAATTCTACTTTATTATTATGTACCCATTCAGATATCATAAAAGGTCCACAATATACCATACTATTAGCTTCTGAACCATACTTATCACCGTGTTCTTTTACTATATCCTCTCTTTGTGGTTGCATTACTTTAAAGTATGTTAAATCAAGGAAGTATGCACATGGTGATGCTAATGTAAACTCAACAGTTTTTTCATCTATAGCTTTAACACCTAAATCTTCTGCCTTAGCTTTACCAGAGTTGAATTCTACAGCGTTAGCTATAGGATATAATAGGAAAGCATATGGTGATGCAGTATTTTGATCTAGAGTTCTAGTAATACCATATACAAACTGTTCTGCAGTAACTGGTTTACCATCACTCCATTTAGCATCTCTTAATTTAAATGTCCAAGTTAATTTATCATCTGAAGTTTCCCAACTTTCAGCTATACCCTTTTCAATTTTATCTTTACCATTTTCATCTTGCACAATTCTTGTTAAAGATTCTTGACAGTTTGCAAGAATTTGTGAAGAATACGAATCACTTGATTTAGATTGGTCAATTGTTTTTGGTTCAGATTGTAAAAGCATATTTAAATATTGTTCAGCATCCGCTTCTCCATTGGTAGCAGTTCCTGCACCCTTTTCTTCACCTTTACCACACCCAACTAATACCACTGATGTTATCATAGATAATGCTAATAATGATGCTAGTATTTTTTTACTCTTCATAAGTAATCCCCCTTAAAATAATTTGGTTTAGTCCAAAAATTAAAAATTTTCTTTCTAAACTCTGCTCATCTTTGCGTTATTCATTGTGCATATTTCTACACATTTCCTCATAACTTTTATTTATATTTATAGTACACTCTTTTTACGACAATGTCAACGTTCACCGCTTCCACTTAAGACATTGTAATTTTAATTTTATTCAATTATATGAATTATCGCCTTTATTTTTTATATAAAATTCCCTATATTTCAACAAAATATTATAAATTCAAGAGTTACTATTAATTCTATTATCATTGATACATCTTATCTTTAAGGTTTTATATTTTTATTTGTCGTAATTTGTAGTTTTTTTCATGATTCAATCATTAAAAGAAGATATATGAATTATATTTTTTAGTAATATTCTTTTTTCTGTATTTTCTTTAAATAATACTCAATTAAATTCAATATACTCTTTACTACTAAACACTCATATATCACCTCCTTTTGTATTATTATTAAAAGATATAGAAATTTATATACCTGGCAATAAAACTCAATAATTGAATAAAGTTGATAGTCATCGGACAAAAGTCTTTGTTGGGAAATACAGTGATTAAAAACATGATTTTGCTAAGTTTTTAAATAAAAAAAGTAAGAGCACTTTAGCACTCTTACTTTTTTATTCAAATTATAATATATGACATGCAGCAAAGTGGTTTGGCTCAATTTCTTTAAACTCAGGAGTTTTTTCACTACATATAGGTTTTGCATATCTACATCTTGGTGCAAATCTACAACCTGGTTTAGGATTTATTGGGCTTGGCACTTCTCCCTCTAGAGGTATTCTTGCTTTTTTCTTAGTTGCATCAGGATCAGGAATTGGAATTGCTGATAATAACGCTTGAGTATATGGATGTAAAGGCTTATCATATAAATCTTTACTACTAGCAAGTTCTACCATAGTTCCTAAATACATAACTCCAACTCTATCAGATATATGTTTAACCATTGATAAGTCATGGGCTATGAATAAATATGTTAATCCTAATTCATTTTGCAATTTTATTAGTAAGTTAACAACTTGCGCTTGAATAGATACATCTAGAGCAGATATAGGCTCATCACAAACTATGAAGTCTGGTTCTATAGCAAGAGCTCTTGCTATTCCTATCCTCTGTCTTTGTCCACCTGAAAACTCATGAGGGAATCTAGATGCGTGCTCTTTATTTAGTCCTACTAATTGTAGTAATTCATAAATTCTAGCTTGTCTTTCATTACCTTTGTGAAGATTATGAATATCTATTCCTTCCCCAATAATATCTCCAACAGTCATTCTTGGGTTTAGTGATGCATAAGGGTCTTGGAATATTATTTGAGCTCTTCTAGTAAATTCTTTTTTCTGTTTTTTATCGTATTTACTAATATCATCTCCATCAAATAATATTTCACCACCTGTAGCTCCATAAAGTCCCATTACAGTTCTTCCACAAGTTGTTTTACCACAACCTGATTCTCCAACAAGACCTAATGTTTCACCTTTAAATATGTTAAAGCTAACGTCATCTACTGCCTTAAGTGTTGCATTCCTACCAACTTCGAAATATTTTTTAAGATTCTTTACTTCAATTAAAACTTGTTTTTTATTTGATTCAGCCATCTTATTCACCTCTTCTTAACGCTTCTGGAACTTCAACCTTAGGTGCCATTGGGTGTTTTAACCAACACAACACTTGGTGATCGTTCTCTACATTAGTTACTTCTGGCATTTCCTCTAAACATATTTGCATACAATATTCACATCTTGCAGCAAAGGGACATCCAACTGGTGGTTTAACTAAGTCTGGCGGAGTACCGTTTAAAGCGTAAAGCGTATCCTTATTTTTTGTCTCAAGTCTTGGAACTGATTGAAGTAATGCCCATGTATAAGGGTGTTGCGGATTTGCAAATATTTCTTCTACAGTACCTCTTTCGATAACTTGTCCCGCATACATTACTTGAATTCTATCCGCAGTATCTGCTACTACTCCAAGATCGTGAGTAATAAGTATAACTGCAGTTCCTAGTTTCTTTTGAAGATCTCCTATAAGATCCATTATTTGAGCTTGTATTGTAACATCTAGAGCAGTAGTTGGCTCGTCCGCAATAAGTATCTTAGGATTACATGCAAGAGCTATAGCTATCATAGCTCTTTGTCTCATACCGCCTGAGAATTCATGCGGATATTGATGAGCTCTCTTATCAGCATTTGGTATATTAACAAGATCAAGCATTTTTATTGCTTCTTTCATAGCTTCAGCTTTATTCATACCTCTATGAATTATTAAACTCTCAGCAATTTGCTTACCAACTGTCATTGTAGGATTTAATGAAGTCATAGGATCTTGGAATATCATAGATATATCTGATCCTCTTAATTTTCTTAATTCCTTCTCGTTCATATCTAAAATATTTTTACCCTCAAAAATGATTTTAGAATCTTTTTTAATTTCTGCTGGCATTGGTTCTGGTAACAGTCTCATTATAGCCTTTGATGTAACTGTTTTTCCACAACCCGATTCTCCAACTATAGCTAAAGTTTCACCCTTATCAAGATGAAAATCTACACCTCTTACTGCTTTTACTTCACCCGCATAGGTATGAAATGAAACTTGTAAATTTTCTATATCTAAAATTCTTTCCATTTGCCATTCCCCCCTTATTGACGTAATTTAGGATCTAGTGCGTCTCTTAAACCATCACCTAATAAATTAAAAGATAGCATTGTTAACGAAATCGCTAAGGCAGGGAAAATTAATTGATAAGCGTAGAACATTATGGTCTGTTGTCCTGCTGCAGCAAGAGCTCCCCAACTTGTCATCGGTGATTGAACACCTATTCCTAAGAAACTTAAGAAAGCTTCTGAAAATATAAATGCTGGTATATCAAATGTTATAGCAACAATCATAACACCTAAAGTATTTGGAACTAAGTGTTTTGCTATTACTCTTGAAGCATTTGCTCCTAGTGCTTTTGCAGCAAGTACATATTCTTGCTCCTTAATTTGTAAAAGTTGTCCCCTTACAAGTCTAGCCATATAGCACCATCCTGTGATGGTCATAGCTATAATAAGTGGCATCATACTACCACCATCCATGATAACTCTGATAAGTATAACCAATACTAGGTATGGAATACTAACTAAAATTTCTAGTATTCTCATCATGATATCATCAGCAATTCCACCAAGATATCCAGATATACCACCATAAATTGTTCCTACAACAGTATCGATAACGGCTCCAATTAACCCTATAGCGATAGATATTCTACCACCTATCCAAACTCTTGTAAACAAATCTCTACCTAAGCTATCTGTTCCAAACCAATATGTTGCGTTTGGTTTTAAATTTAACATATCATTATTTGTAGCTTGATATTCAAATTTACTTATCATAGGTCCTATTATTGTCATCAATGCAATTATTCCTAATAACACCAACGAAAGCATTGCAACTTTATTCTTTTTAAGTCTTCTCCATGCATCTTGCCAGTAGGTCATACTAGGTCTAAGCATTCCCTCTGAATCTAGGTTATCACAACCTATAATTTGAAATTTTTCTTTTGAAAACTCTCCCATACTTATCCCTCCTAACGCTTTCCACTTGATACTCTTATTCTTGGGTCAACTAATCCATAAATTATATCAACTAAGAATAATGCAACTATAAATAATGCTGATACAAATATTGATTGTCCCATTATCATAGTATAATCTCTATCCGTAATTGATGATACGAAATATTGTCCAAGTCCCGGTATTGAAAATATGCTTTCAACTACGAAGGAACCTGTAAATATACTAGCAACCTGTGGTCCTAGAAGGGTAATAGCTGGTAAAATAGCATTCCTTATAACATGTTTAAATACTAAACTAACATTAGAAACCCCTTTAGCCTTAGCTGTTATTATATAATCTTGTCCAATAACATCCAAACAGTTAGCTCTCATATATCTTGCATAAGTGGCTATAGGAGCTAAACTTAATGCTATGGTAGGTAATATAGTGTGCTTAAACTCGCCCCACCCTGTTGTTGGCAACCATCTTAATTTAACTGTGAAGAAGAATTGCAATAATGATGCTACAACAAAACTTGGTACAGATATACCAACTATAGCTATGAACATTACTAAATAATCTGGCCATTTTCCTCTTTTAAATGCTGCTACAATACCTAATAAGATACCTATTGTAACTCCCAGTATAAGACCTTGTCCTCCAATTCGTGCTGAAATAGGTGCATGTCTCATAATAGTCTCTGTAATATCTCTTCCCGGAGATGCTAGAGATTGTCCTAAATCTCCCTTGACAGCATTCTTAACAAATAATCCGTATTGAGTTAAAAGTGGCTTATCTAATCCATATTTAGCATAGTAGTTAGCTTTTATTTGCTCTGGAAGCTTTCTTGCCGCAACCGCAAGTGGATCTCCAGGCATAGCATGGATAAGCATAAATGTTATTGATGATGCAATGAATAATGTCAATAACATATATCCAAATCTTTTTAGAGTAAATTTAAACATCGTCATCCCTCCATTTTTAAGTAAAAATATGCAATAAAATCCCCATCTACTGCATTTCCCCCAACATTAACCTTTTTCTACCTTAAGCACAATGAGACATTATTAGAAATTACATCTCACCTATAGACTCCTATAAATGAAATGTAAATATTTAAGACACCCTTAAGCTTACTAATGATATCGTATACAAAGTCGTTGTTTTATAATTTGCAACATTATGTATTATGATATTATAAAAACTTTAGCACTTTTTATTCTTTTTTGTCTCATATCAACGTTTAAAATGTAATGCATTATTTTCCCTTACTAACACCTCCCACACTATTAATAAAATCTAGTAAGGCTTCATTCCTTTAACATTACTAAAACACATTTAAGATGCTATTATGAAACTAGTAAAACTGATTTATTTAAATAGTTAGTTCCTTTCAAATATTTTGACAATTGCCACAATATCAAAGCCACTTCCTTTTCAAAAGCAACACTAAGAAATTATTCCTCAGTATTTTAATCATTCATAAATATTTCATAGTTAATATGTGGTTATGTATTTTAGTAGTTATAATTGTTAAAAGTATGAAAATAAAAATAATAATAAATTCATTTTTTATAATATTAACACAGGGTTCTGTAAGTTGTCAAACTATTTTAATACATAATTTGTTCTTAAGATTACAAATTGCAACAAAATATTAGATAATATATTAAATTCATATTAGTTAATCTTCCATACACCTTCATATTTTTACATATTTAAACATATGTATCTTTTTATTTAAAATATTATCTTGCGAATTTTTAATATGATTCATTTATATCTAAAATCTTATTATCTGCTCTTTAAATTGACCTAACACTTCCTTACTTTTATCCTCCCCTCAACAATCTGGGTTTAATAATATCTACATACATTGTATTATGCTTTTACTTCCATTGACATCTTTGGTATATATCTCTGCTATAATAAAAATTTTATATATAAATTTAATAAAGTTATATAACTTTATCTACTTAAGTTATATAATGTATTATAAATATAAGTTAAGTGAGGTGGTATTTTTGAAATACAATGTTGCTATAGTCGGGGCTACCGGAATGGTGGGAAGACAATTCATAAATATTTTAGCTGAAAGAAATTTTCCCATAGAAAATTTATATCTTTTTTCATCTGCCAGGTCTGCTGGAACTTCTATACACTTTAATGGAAAAGATATATTGGTAGAAGAACTTAAGAAAGAAAATATAATTAGTAAAAAAATTGATTTAGCTCTTTTTTCAGCTGGTGGAGATGTCAGTTTAGAATTTGCTCCTATATTCGCAGAACACAATACCGTAGTTATAGATAATAGTAGTGCCTGGAGAATGGATCCTAAAGTTCCTCTAGTAGTTCCTGAGGTTAATGGTGAAGATATTAAATGGCATAATGGTATTATTGCTAATCCTAACTGTTCTACTATTCAAGCAATGGTTGCTCTTAAACCTCTTGATATTAAATATGGAATAAAAAGAGTTGTATACTCAACTTATCAAGCTGTTTCCGGTGCTGGAGTTCAAGGGTTTAATGATCTAAAGGATGGAGTATCTAATGTTCCTCCTAAGAAATTTCAATATCCTATAGCCTATAATGTAATACCTCAAATTGATGTATTCTTAGATAATGGTTATACAAAGGAAGAAATGAAGATGATAAATGAAACTCATAAAATTCTTCATAATGATCAAATCAAGGTTACTGCTACCACAGTAAGGGTACCTGTATTCCATGGTCATAGCGAAAGTATTAACGTAGAATTGGAAAACATTTTTGAATTGGATGATATTTTCAACTTATTTAAAGCTCTACCTGGAATTACTGTAATGGATGATATAAAAAATAATATTTATCCTATGCCTATAGATATAGAAGGTCAGAATGACGTTTATATTGGAAGAATCAGACGTGATTTTAGTGTTGATAACGGTGTTAACCTATGGGTTGTAGCTGATAATATTAGAAAAGGTGCTGCCCTTAATGCAGTACAAATTGCAGAAGTTTTTATAAATGAAAATTTAATAAAAGAAATATAATGATTTAAGAGGTGTATATATGAGTATTTTTAAAGGTTCTGGTGTTGCAATTGTAACTCCATTTAGCAAAGACGGTGTAGACTTTCCTAAATTAAAAGAATTATTAGAATGGCATATTGAAAATGGAACTGATGCTATCATAGTATGTGGTACAACTGGAGAAGCATCTACTATGACAGAAGCTGAGAGAAAAGAAACTATAAAATTCACTGTAGATACAGTTAATAAAAGAATCCCTGTTATAGCCGGTACTGGTAGTAATAACACTATGGCTTCTGTTAAAATGAGCATCTACGCTGAGTCTGTTGGTGTAGATGGACTTTTAGTAATTAACCCTTACTATAATAAGACTTCAGCAAAAGGTTTAATTGCTCATTTTAAAACTATTGCTGAAGCTGTTAATACTCCTATAGTAGTATATAATGTACCATCTAGAACTGGCATGAATATTTCACCAAAGGCTCTCCATGAACTTTGTCAGCTAGATAATATTGTTGCTGTAAAGGAAGCTAGTGGAAATATAAGCCAAATTGCAGAAATAAAATATCTCTGTGGAGATAAATTAGATATATACTCTGGAAACGATAATGAAATTTTACCAACTCTTGCTATAGGAGGACTTGGAATAATATCAGTTATTGCAAATATTGTACCTAAAGATGTTCATAATATATGTGAATTATTCTTTAATGGAGAAATAAAAGCAGCTCAAGATTTGTTTTTAAAAACTATCCCTTTAACTAATGCATGTTTCTGTGAAACAAACCCTATTCCTATAAAAACTGCCTTAAATCTTATGGGTAGAAGTGTTGGAAACTTAAGACTTCCATTAGTTGATATGGATGATAATAATTTAGAGACTTTGAAAGAAGCTCTAAAAAACTACCACTTATTATAAAGGAGACTATACATGGTAAAGATTTTATTAGTTGGATGTAACGGAAAAATGGGTCATATGATTTCAAAGGTAGCTTCTACTTCTGAAACATTAAATATTCAAGCTGGAGTAGATATGAATACAGAATCTAATTTTAATTACTCTATTTATGATTCCATAGATAAAGTAACAGAAGAAGTAGATGTAATTCTAGACTTCTCACGACCTTCCAGTTTAGACTCTATATCAAAATATGCTTTAGCTCACTCATTACCAGTAGTATTTTGCACTACTGGCTATACGGAAGAACAAATAGTTCATATTAAGAATCTACAAAATTTAATTCCTGTGTTCTATTCTGCTAATATGTCTATAGGAATTAATATAGTAAATAATTTATTAAAATCTATTAGCAATAAACTATATACAGATTTTGATATTGAGATAATAGAAAAACATCACAATCAAAAGGTAGATGCTCCAAGTGGTACTGCACTACTTCTTGCAAATACTATAAAGGACTCTATAGAAGAAGAAACAACCTTCAACTATGGTAGAGAAGGAATCTCTAAAAGAGAACACAAGGAAATAGGAATTCATGCAATTCGTGGTGGAAATATTATAGGTGACCATGAAGTTATATTTGCTGGTATGGGTGAGGTAATTGAAATTAAACACTCAGCTATTTCAAGAGAAGTATTCGCTGTAGGTGCTTTAAAGGCTTGTGAATATGTTCATAACAAGCCAAAAGGCATATATTCTATGGACGATGTAGTTAAATAGTAAATCAAATTTAGTTCAAATAAAAAGTGTTATGAAATCTATATTTTCATAACACTTTTATTTAATATTTATTTATCCGATGACTACCAGCTCTAATACTCCCATCTTCTTCAAAGTGGGGGTAAAGAGCAGTTACGTCCCTTGATAACGATTTCCCCTAAAGGACAACGAATTCTAAGTATCGAAAATACTGATACTAAGAATTCTGTTAGTAAGCTTCAGAGGGAGTGAAAACTCCTTCTGAAGCAAAGAACTCTGTTTATCTTTTATATTTCCCCTTAGTTAAGCTTTATCTGATTTAACCACTGTTCCATTAAATCTAAAGATAATTTTAAATCTTCCATGCTGTAGCAATAAGAAATTCTAACATAACCTTCTCCACCTTTTCCAAATGCAGTTCCTGGCACTACAGCTACCTTAGTATCCTCAAGTAGCTTATCACAAAAATCTTCACTACTAAATCCAAAGGATTTTATACACGGAAATATATAAAATGCTCCCTCTGGTCTTATAACTTCAAGTCCCATAGAAACTAGTCTATCATAGACATAATCCCTTCTTATCTTTAAATCTGATTTTATATGTTCTATATGGTACATAGACTTCCTAAGTCCTTCTAAAGCTCCATATTGACCAATAGACGGTGCACATGACACATTGTATTGATGAACCTTTATTATGCTATTTAATATCCATTCCGCAGCACATACATATCCTATTCTAATTCCTGTCATGGAAAACATTTTTGAAAATCCACCTATAAGTATAAGTTTATCTTTTAACTTTCCATACTGTGATATAGAGTTAAATTCTCCAAATATAATAGAGCTATAAATTTCATCACTTACAATTAATACATCTTTATCTTTTAATATATTAAATAATCTATCACATTGATCCTTGGTCAAAAGTTGTCCTGTAGGATTTGATGGATAAGATACTACCATTACCTTAGGACATTCTTTCTCTATGACTCTCTCCAATTGCTCCATATCTACAGATAAATCTTCCTTAATATTATAATTTATAACCTCTCCACCAAGAATCTTAACACAATTTTCATAGGCAGGATATGCAATGGAAGGTATTAGAACTTTATCTCCAGGATTTAATATTCCAGTAAAAGTAGATAATAATCCTTCACTTCCTCCTACAGTTACACATATTTCTTTCTTAGAGAAATTTATATTTAAAGATTTTAGATACTTAGAAATTTCTTCTCTTAACTCTTCTATCCCAGCGTTAGGTGTATAAGTAGTTCTATCTTCATCAAGGGAATTTTTCATAGCCTCTTTTATTTCCACAGGTATTTTAAAATCTGGCTCACCTAGAGTTAGTGATATAGCTCCTTCTATCTTAGCAACCTTATTATAAAATTTCCTTATTCCTGATATTTCTATATTGTCTATATTACTTGACAACCTCATAATTTATACCTTATACTCCTTAGAATTCTATTCCTCTTCTTGCTGGAACCCCTTCATTAAAGTAGTGTTTAAGATCCTTCATTTCAGTAACTAAATTAGCTCTTTGCATTATTGATTCTGGAACATTTCTACCTGTCATTATAAGTTCTACATCATCTGGTTTTTTATCTATCAGTTCTATTAATTGTTCTTCTGTAATTAATTCATTAGATAAAGTTCCCATTATCTCATCCATTATCAATATATCACAATTTCCTTCTTCCAACTGTTTTATACAGAACTTATACGCTTCTTGGATATCCTCTTTTAGCTCTAACTTTTCTTGATCATTTAATGTCCAGAAAAACCCTCTAGGTCTTTCAAATCTATGAATAGTAAAATATGGAGCCATAAGTTTAGCTGACTCTAATTCTCCTGTTGCATCACTTTTTAAAAACTGAACCATACATACTCTATATTTATTTCCAGCAGCTCTAGTTGCAAGTCCCACTGCTGCTGTAGTTTTTCCTTTTCCGTTTCCAGTATATATTTGAATATATCCTTTGTTTAAATTTCCCATATATTTACCTCCTAGGTCTACTTTTTTTAATTTTATTATATCATTTACAAATAAAATATTCCATTATATATGATTTTTATGATATAACTATAGATATACTATATTGATAAATTAAATATACTAAGTATTATATTCAAAAATATCTTATTTATTTATAATTATTGTTGAGTTTTTTAGGATAATATATAAATGAATATATATTACTTGTCGAAAGGAGTTAGAGGTATGGAATATAATTTTACTGATCCATATGAAATTGCTAGATTTATAAAGGAGTCAAAGAAATCAACCCCTGTGAAAGCTTATGTTAAAGGTGATCTAAAGGATTGTAACTTTGAAAATGTAGACTGTTTTGGCGAAGGTAGCTTCTATGTTTTATTTGGCGATAGCGCTGATATAAATAATTTTTTAGATGCAAATAAAGAAAAGATACATAACTACAGGCTTGAATCTGATAGAAGAAACTCAGCTATACCTATGCTTGATACAAGAAGTATAAATGCTAGAATTGAGCCAGGTGCAATAATCCGTGATAGAGTTTCTATTGGAAATAATGCTGTTATTATGATGGGTGCTGTTATTAACATAGGTGCTGAAATCGGTGATGAAACCATGGTAGATATGAATGCTGTTGTAGGTGCTAGAGGAAANNGAAAACTTGGTAAAGGGGTCCACCTTGGAGCTGGAGCAGTAGTTGCTGGAGTTTTAGAACCGCCTAGCAAGTCTCCATGTGAAATTGGTGACCATGTACTTATAGGAGCTAATGCAGTAATCTTAGAAGGTGTAAAAATAGGAAATCATTCAGTAGTAGCTGCTGGTGCTATCGTTACAACAGATGTACCTGAAAATGTAGTTGTAGCCGGCTCTCCAGCTAAAATAATTAAACATGTAGATGATAAAACTAAGAGTAAAACTGAAATCTTAGCTGATTTAAGAAAATAATAAATTATAAAATANNTGAGGACTTCTTCATGATAGCTTTTTAGTTGATTTATCTCATTAAATAACTTCTTTCTCTTCATTATCATTTAAATTTGTTTCTTGTATATTGTTACTCTCATCTGTAGATGTATCATTGTCCACTTTTCCTATAATAGTTACATTATCTCTATTTTCGTCAGTAACTCTTTCCATTTTAGAGATTGAAACTTCATAGGCAATTTTTTTAACTACATCTGTATCTGAAACTTTCTTTTGATATTCCCTACTTTGTAATCTTCCCCAAATTCTAATGTTATCCCCTACTTCTAAACTCTTACAAAATCTAGAGTTCCTTCCCCAAGCGATAGTAGGAATGTAATCTGATTTATTGTACAATCTATTAACAGCTAATAACATATCTGCTATCTCTCTGCCAAATGGTGTTGTTCTGTAAACGGGTGCCTTGCAAATATATCCATCTAAGAAAATTTGATTTGGATTTTTTCCTCTTTCTTCAAGTTGGCGAATATCTCTTGCAAATACAGTTAATATAAGTCTATTGGCACCATCCACAAACTTGTTATAGGATCTAAGCTGTCCATCTATTACAAGCTCACTTCCAATACTTACATCAATTCCTGCAATTAATCTTTCAGATACTGTAATTACTAATATGTCAGAAGTATCACTAAGTCTTGAAACCTCAAATTCAAAATTGTAAAATCCCTCTCCATACATTTCGTGGCTAAACTCTAAATCTGAGATAACTTTTCCCTCTAAGTAAATTTTGTTATTAAAAATATTATTATCCATGGTAACCCCTCTTTCCCTTGGTTTTTTAGTAAAATTTACTATAATTTATATTCATAAAAAATAAAAATATAACTATTTATAGTAAAAATCAAATATTTTTCTTATAGTTCTATTTACATTACCCCCGTGAATTAATTATAGAATAATTGTCTAAATTTTACAACATTTAATTTTCAAAAATTCACATTTTTTAGTTTTATAATTATAATATGCAATAATTTTGTCAATTTTCATTTATTATTTGTTTTCCTGTATGATCTAAATAATAATTATCACTATATATTAAGTTAGACACTGTAATAAATTCATAACCCATAGCTTGGTATCTTTCAATTATTTTCGGCAAATTTTCTGTGGTGTACTTTCCATCATTATGAAATAGTAGTATAGAGCCTTCCCTTGCCTTTGATACTATTCTTTCATATTCTATATCTGCTCCATTAGCCTTCCAGTCAACACTATCAACATCCCACTGTATTGCCTTTAACCCTGTACTTTGTATAGCTTCTACTGAAGTATCATTATATGAGCCTGATGGAAATCTAAATGTTTTAGGCATTTCTCCAGTCAAATTTAATATTTTAGCATTAGCTATTTCTAAATCCTTAATTATATTCTCCTTTGTCATATTTGTATAATCAGGATGCTTATTAGAATGATTTCCTATTTCATGTCCTCTCTTTGAAATTTCTATTACTTTGTCTGGATAATCATCACACCATAATCCGATAATATAAAATGTGGCCTTTACATTATATTTATCTAGAACATCTAGAATTTCATTAGTTTTATCATCACCCCAATTAACATCAAAGGTTATAGCCATCTTCTTTTCTTTTGTGTCTACTGAATAAATAGGTACCTTTCTACCTGTTGGAATAAAGGTCTCCTTATAAAATACACGTCCCATAATACTTATACACACTATTAATATTAACAATGCTAAATAAGTTGTTATTTTTATTTTAATTCTATTAGATCTATACATATTCCTCCTTTACTTATAAACATACTTTCTATAAAATTATATTCATAATCAGTTATTATATGCTATACTATAGCATGTAAACTTAATTCATATTTAATAAATATGTGTTATAATTTAATATAATAAATATGTATAAAAGTACATGGTTTAAAGGAGGTTACTTTATGTTTGATAATTCTTTGAACTTAGCAGAAAACAAGCTTCTACTGTTGCATATAATAGATAAAGTTGATTTACCTATATCAAACATACAACTTACAGAAATTGTCCTTGAAAATAATTTTATAAATTATTTTACACTGCAAGAATATATAGATGATTTAATCTCGTCTCAACTAATAAATAAAATTAATTATAAAGATAAAGATAGATTAGTAATATCAAGTAAAGGTAAGGAAGTCCTATCTTTATTTAAAAATAGATTATCTAAGGATAGTTTAAGTAAATTAAATTCTTATATAGATGGGAAAATGAATCTAATAAAAAAAGAGGCTACAATTTCAGCTGATTACACCATTGAAAATTCTAATAGTTATGTAGTTAGCCTAGGTGCTTCTGAAAATAATATCCCTCTCATGGAAATTAAGGTAACAGTGGCATCAAATAAACAAGCCAGAGAGTTATGTTCCAAATGGAAAGCTAACCCCTCTGACTTATACACTAAGATTATTAAAGTTTTAACTGAGTAATTTTTATTAAGCTCATTATAAATCTACCCTTAGTATTTTAATCTATAATCATCCCTGTAGGCTGGCCCTTTAATGGGATGATTAATTTTTCATGATTATCATTTTTATTAATTCTCATTACCAAATCATTATAGCTATCTCCTACGTAAATATACCTTTCATCGCAAATTATTCCTCTAGGCATACCACCAATTCTTATACTCTTTACATTTATAAAATTTATAATATCAATAATAGATATAGTTCCATCACCATAGTTAGATACATAGCAATACTTTTCATCGCAATACATATCAAAAGGACAATTTCCTACTGATAATCTATGTATTACTTTATGATTTCTGCTTGATATAACACTTACACACCCCTTATCCAAACTGCCTGCACTACTTTCACAAACAAGAATATAATCCCCATTTAAGGTAAATAACGCTTTTGTTGGTGCTTGCCCTACCTTTATGTTTTTAATGTCACTACCATATAACGAATCAAATACAGTGATTGTATCATCACCATTATTGGCTACAACTATTTCATTGCTGTGATTACAACAGTCAATACTATGTGGAGAGTCTCCACAAGGAATAATCTCTATTATTTCTTTTTTATTCAAATCAAAAGTCACTACATTATTTGAGTCTCCGCAAATAATATATAAATGGTTTCCCAAGGCGCAAATATCTCTACAGTTTCTTCCTAAATAATAGCTATAGGATTTTAAATCCTTCAAATTAACTATAGACACTGAACCATCGTAACAATTTGAAGTGAATAATTGATCCCCTTGTATACATAATCCATGAGGACCTACTTTATTTTCATTAACTCCTTCTAACTTTATAACATCTTCTAATGCAAACTTTTCTATACCAATTTTGTTAATGCTATCTTGAGTTGTATTACAAATATATAAGTACCTCATTGGAATCCCTCCTCACATTATACTATGAAGGAACCTTCCATTATGCTACGAAAAATTTGTTACACCATAAATATATTATATTTAAAATTAATTATAATTTCTTATTATCTTCCTCATATCTCCTACCATATAGAGAGAACCAGATATGACTAGTAAAGTATCTTCATCACAATAGGAAAGTGCTTTAATGTAAGCTTCTTCATAATCCATAATAGCTTCACACTCTCTATTGCAAATATTAATCTTCTCCTTTAAATCTTCACATAGCTCAGCTCTCTCACTATGAGGAGTTACAGCTATAATTTTTTCTGCTTTAGGACATATTATATTTATCATTTCATCTACTTGCTTATCTGCTAAAACTCCTATTATTAACACTAGTTTTTTATATTTAAAATAAATTTCTATACTTTCAGTTAATTTCCTTATACCATCAATATTATGAGCACCATCAATTACCACTAAAGGATTTTTTCTCATAATTTCTAATCTACCTGGCCATTTAACTCGGGATAAACCATTTGTTATACTTTCCTTTGTAATATTAACTCCAAGATCTACTAAAACTTCACAAGCATTTATAACAACATTACAATTTTGAACCTGATAAGTTCCTAAAAGAGATAATTTAACATTATAACTGTCTCTTTCTGTTATAATGTTTAAATTTTGAACCACTGTATTTTCCTTATACTCTCCTACTTTAACTAAAGATGCATTTTCTCTTTTCACTTTTATAAGTGGTGAATTTTTTTCTTTACAAATGTTCTCTATGACTTTAGTTACTTTATCTTCCTGTGGATATAAAACTACTGGAGTATTATTTTTAATAATTCCACCCTTTTCATAAGCAATTTCCTCTAAGGTATTTCCTAAAATATTCATATGATCATAACTTATAGAGCCAATTATAGATAAAATTGGCTCTATAACATTAGTAGAGTCTAGTCTTCCTCCAAGTCCTACCTCTACAACAACAAAATCAGCCTTCATTTTATAAAAATATAAAAATCCCGCACAAGTTATTATCTCAAACTCAGTAGGGTTACCATAACCTAAAGTAGTTACTTCTTCAACGGCCATTGAAACTTCTGTAACTATCCTAGCTAAATCTTCCTTGGGAATATTCTTATTATTTATCTGAATACGCTCTTCAAACTCTTCAATATAAGGAGATATATAGCATCCTACTTTGTACCCACTATGTATTAATATCTTTGTAATCATAGATGCGGTTGAACCTTTACCATTAGTTCCTGCCACATGAATAGTTTTAATCTTCTTATGTGGGTTTCCAAGGAGTTCTAGTATCTTTTCTGTTCTTTCCAAGCCCAGTTTACTTT
>NZ_DHYX01000091.1:28434-34913 GCF_002414285.1 Clostridium sp. UBA5119
CCAAACTTAGCAGTATCCTTTATATAGTTAATAGCTTCAGTATAATTCATAATAACCCTCCTGAATTCTAATTTCATAACCTATTTTACCTCATTACATATCCATACTCAACTATATCACACTAGTAATTATCAATATTAAAAAGGATATCTCCAAAGTATAAGACTATAAATAAAACATATAGTCTATACACTTTTAGATATCCTTCTATTTCTTAATATTAAAATTTATTTTTATATATACATTCTTAAATATTTTTTATTGTAACTTTTCTATACTTTCTAATACGGAATTATACATTTCTCTGTACTTTTCACCCTTAGCTTTCTCCTCTTCAACAACCTCAGCTGGAGCTTTAGAAACAAATCTTTCATTAGCAAGTTTTTTCTCAACTCTTTCAATTTCTCCTTGCAGTTTAGCTTTTTCTTTGTTTAATCTTTCAAGCTCTTTCTCTACATCTACTAACTCTAAAAGTGGCATGTAAATCTCTGCGCCCTTAGAAACTACAGATACTATATTTTCTGGTGCTTCTTCTTTAGCGTTTAAGATTATAACTTCACTAGCAGATGCTAATTTTTCAAAGTAAACTTTTCCTTCCTTGAAAGCTTCTGCTGCTTCAGTTGCATATATATATGTTTTAGCCTTTCTTGAAGGTGGTACATTCATTTCTGTTCTAGCATTTCTTGTATTTCTTATGGCATCTATAATATAGTTCATATATTCTTCTGCTTTAAAATCTTCTAAATCAGCTTCAAACTCTGGCCATTTAGCAATTGTAATAGATTTACTTTCTTTAGTTAAGTGAGTATAAATCTCTTCTGTGATATATGGCATTACTGGATGAAGTAATTTTAATCCTGAAACTAAAACTTTATTGAGAACATTCAAAGCAATTCCTTTAACTTCTTCATTATCACTATATAGAGATGGTTTAGCAATTTCTATATACCAATCACAGAATTCAGTCCACATAAAGTCATGAACCTTTTGAAGTGCAATACCGATTTCATATTTTTCTATATTCTCTGTAACTTCTTTAACCATATTGTTAAGCCTTGATAATATCCATCTGTCGGCTACAGAATAGTTCTTACAATCTTTATATTTCTCTATAATAGCTTCATCATTGTACATCATAACAAATCTTGATGCATTCCAAATCTTATTAGCAAAATTTCTTGCTGCCTCAACTCTTGATTCATAGAATCTTATATCACTTCCCGGAGCATTACCAGTAACAAGGGAAAATCTTAGAGCATCTGCTCCATAATTTTCTATAACTTCTAGTGGGTCAACACCGTTATCTAAAGACTTAGACATCTTTCTGCCTTGATCATCTCTAACCATCCCATGGAAAAACACTGTTTTAAATGGTACTTCATCCATGTTATATAAACCTGAGAATATCATTCTTGCAACCCAAAAGAATATAATATCTCCACCAGTAACTAATGTGCTTGTTGGATAAAAATATTTTAAATCCTCTGTATCACCAGGCCAACCTAAAGTTGAGAATGGCCATAGAGCTGAACTAAACCAAGTATCTAAAACATCCTTATCTTGCTCTAGGTCTGTAGAGCTACATTTACTGCAATGAGTTGGTGCTTCTGTTTCA
Source organism: Clostridium sp. UBA5119 (assembly GCF_002414285.1). Taxonomy (NCBI): domain Bacteria; kingdom Bacillati; phylum Bacillota; class Clostridia; order Eubacteriales; family Clostridiaceae; genus Clostridium; species Clostridium sp. UBA5119. Next base: position 30,050 of record NZ_DHYX01000091.1, read on the forward strand.
ACTATTATCTCTCCACAATCTTTACAGTACCAAACTGGGATTCTATGTCCCCACCATAATTGTCTTGAAATACACCAATCTTGAATATTTTCCATCCAGTTATAGTAGATTTTTTCAAATCTTTCTGGAATGAATTTTATATCTTTTTCTTTTACAGCTTTAATTGCTGGTGCTGCAAGAGTATCCATTTTTACATACCATTGTTTAGAAAGCATTGGCTCAATAGTACATCCACATCTATCATGAGTTCCTACATTGTGGCTATGCTCTTTAATCTTAACTAAATATCCTTGTTCTTCTAAATCTTTTATAATAAGCTTTCGAGCTTCATATCTCTCAAGTCCTGAATACTTTCCATAACCTTCAGATATAGTTCCGTTTTCTTCTAAAACCACAACTTCTTCTAAGTTATGCCTCTTACCTACTTGATAATCATTAGGGTCATGAGCTGGAGTTATCTTAACACAACCTGTTCCAAATTCCATATCTACATAGTCATCGGCTACAACTTGAATTTCTCTATTTACTAATGGTAACCTAAGTTTTTTACCAACTAGGTGAGCATATCTTTCATCCTTAGGATTAACTGCTACTGCAGTATCTCCAAGTAAAGTTTCTGGTCTTGTTGTAGCAATTTCAACTACTTCATCACTACCTATTACAGGGTAATTGATGTGCCAGAAATGTCCTCCTTGCTCTTCATATTCAATCTCTGCATCTGAAATAGCAGTCATACATTTAGGACACCAGTTTGTAATTCTATTTCCTTGATATATAAGACCATCTTTGTATAATTTAACAAAAACTTCTCTAACAGCCTTACTTAAATTTTCATCCATAGTAAAAGCTTCTCTTGTAAAATCAGCAGAACAACCCATTTTTTTAAGCTGAGTTTTTATTCTATCTCTATATTCCTCTGTCCATTCCCAAACCTTTTCTAAAAATGCTTCTCTACCAATTTCCTTCTTTTTAATTCCTTTTGCAAGTAAAGCTTTTTCAACTCTTACTTCAGTAGCTATACTTGCATGGTCCTCTCCTGGAAGCCATAATGTGCTATACCCTTGCATTCTCTTAGTTCTTATAAGTATATCTTGAAGAGTATTATCTAAAGCATGACCAAGGTGCAGTTGTCCTGTGATATTCGGTGGTGGCATTATTACTGTATATGGCTTTTTATTTTCATCTACTTGTGGAGTAAAAAATCCACTTTCTTCCCACCACTTATATAGTCTTTCTTCAAACTCTTTAGGGTCATAATTCTTTGCTATATTGTTATTTTCATCCATTGTTATTACCTGCCCTTCTATGATTTTTATTTTTACTATTAATTACTTGTTACAATAATTACAGTTCTAAGTACCTATAATGTATAAAACTTTAGCTAAACTAATATACTGATTTTAACAACTTATTTATTAACATATTTAATACCAGTAAGTTAAATTAATAGGTTGCTATGAAATTAATAAAAAAAGCGCTATCACCCCAAAGGACGACAGCGCGCGTTACCACCTTTATTTCTCAAAATTACTTTTAAGACTCTCTTAATTTTAACGATGAGGAACCACCGTCTTTAGCTACTTAGTTTCGCTAAAGCAACTCAGAAGCTACCTTCAAAATACTTCCTATAGAAAACCTCTCAGCCCATGGATTTTCCTCTCTTAATATTTCATATTCTTACTCCTCTTCATCACAGTCAATTTATCATGTATTATATATATTTCTCTTTTATAATATTATATACAATTCAACTCTTTTGTCAATACAAAATTAAAAATATAATTTACATAAATTTATAAATGTTATAGTATATTTTAGAACAAAATGGAAAATATTAAGATAAAGTACTAATTAGGAGGTCTTTTCCTTGAATTATTTTGCACAAGGTAATGATTTATATAAACTTAAGGACTATAAAAATGCAATTGATATGTATAAAAAATCTGCAGAGTTAAAGGAATATGAAGCACCTTCATTTTATAATTCTGCTGTATGTTTTATTAAACTTAAAAACTATAAGGCTGCAATACCTCTTATCCATAGAGCTTTGAATCTACGAAAAGAAAGTAAATATTATTTCAATCTTGCTTATTGTCATGTAATGATGGATGAAAATAAAAAAGCTCTAAATTATTTTAATACTGCATGGTCCATAGATAATACGGATACAGAATGTGAAAAGGCCATAAGTTTCATACTTTCTAAGTATAAAAAAACAAGCATGTAAGCTTGTTTTTTTATATTTAGCTATTATTTAAATTCCATAATACAAACTTTGAATAAATCTAATATAAAAGATTAATTTAAGCTTAAGTATTTAATTAAAATTTCTACTTCCATTCTCCCGCAATTTTTCTATTTCTATGCTCTGAATTAAAGGTATCATTATCAAAATAATTCCCTGCATTATAAAAAGTTGAATCCACATTTACCCATTTATCCATTTCCTTTATATACACTTCATTCCATGAGTGACTAACCCAAGACATTCCATTATAACCTTCTCCTACAATTAGCCTCACTGGTATATCATTTGCTTTACACATTGCAACATATAAACATGCATAATCAAAACACACACCTTTTCCTGTATTAAAAGTATTTATAGCTCCTGAATTAATCTCTGTAGGTATGGGATTATTCATAACTTCTGTAGCCTTATCATCGTCATAAATTATGGCATTTCCTATCCATTCATATAAAGCTCTTGCTTTATCATAGTCATTATCATACTTACTAGTTATACTTAATGCAGTATTATCTATTATCTCATTAGATCTTATTCCCTCATCTAATGTTACCCCATTATAAAAAACTACCCCTTGAAGATATCCATTTACATCATCAACTATATTGTTTTTCTCATCTACTACCTTGAATGAGTTCTCTAATATATTGGGAAAACTTTTAGCTATCTCTGAATCCGTAACAGGCTCTACAATCTTTTTATTAATATAACTATATATGGTAGACGAATTTAACTTATTATCTAGCTTTGGATTACTTAAAAAAATTGATGCATAGCTAAGTAGTGCTGATAATATTATCATATAACATATAGCCTTAGGAATTTGAAATATCCCTCCTAATAAAGCTCTAGTACCTCTACCTGTATTTCTAATACTGGTATCAATGGCATCTGAAGCTGGATATAAAGTAGTCCTGCTGATAAATTCTATAATGGCTTTAAATATCTGATAAATAATTAAGAATGTAAACAATAATATAATTCCATTAAATAGCTTAGATTTAGTAATAAGATAAGCAAAGGATGGAGAAATCTTTGAGGATATATATTCAACTAATCCATACTTATCTAATGCAAACACATTTTTTACCACCACAGTAGTTAATATTATTGAACAAACCATTGCCATAGAAGTTAATACACCCTTAATTGTAGCCACCATGCTTTTACTTTTTAATTTAAATACAATACCCATTATTACAGGATATACAAATGCTATAACCAATACTAATGAAACAATATTTATATTATACTCCTCTAAAAATTCCATTCTATCCCTCCTTTTCTCTCCTGTTAGACTTTCTTCCAAATTTAATAATAGGAATCTTCACCTTTAATAATCTTATTCAATACAGTTTTGATATCGCTGTAATTATAACCCTTTCTTAAAAGGAAATCCTGTAGTTTTTTCTTTATTTTAATTGCATCCTCTTCTGATTTGCTAAGGCGTTCATATCTTTTCTCTGCAATACTGAGAAGTTCATCCCATTGATTTTCCTTAACCCGATTATAACCATCTGACCTAAAGGCTTCTATATTTTCTTTTTCCTTGATTTCTAATTTATTTACTACTGATTTAATAGTATCAAAATTATATCCCTTAGATATTAAAAAAGTATTAAGTTTACTTTTTATTTTTACTATATTGCCTTCATTTTTACATAACACCTTAAGTTTTTTTTCTGCTAGCTTTAAAGCCACTGTTTCTTCATCCTTAGAAGAAATTTCATTTAGTATGTTATTTATCATCTCCTCAGATATACCCTTTTTTATAAGTTTATATCTAATGTTTCCTTTGCCTTCTATTCTAATATTTTGTGTTACAAAAGCTTTTGCATAATATTCATCATCAATAAATTTATATTCCTTTAGAAATTCTAAAACTCTGTCTATGACACTATCTTCATATTCCTTCTTTTGTAGAAATTCTCTCACTTGAAATTCACTCTTTAGAGCTCTCTCAATATATTTTAAAGCCTTTGTCTTTGCTGTAAGAAAATTATCTTCAACTATAACTTTCTTTAGCTCTTCAATATTAATTTCTTTTCCCTTAGATAAATTATGATAATATACTAATTCACTGCTACATCCAAAGGCAAATTCACCATTTATAAATATATTTACTCTGTTATCTTTTTTCTTTTGGGCTTCAATCTTAGTAATTATTTTACTCACTGTTCTTCCTTCCCATCATCTATAGAAATTTTATACCTTACTCCCTATCACATAGAAGCACATGAATTGTAGGCTTATTTAGTACCTTCTTAGCTACTTCATATAAATCTTGAGCTACTATATAATTCAAATTCTCCATATCTTCATTAAATTGATATAAATTATCCTCTTCCATAGCTTGATGTACTACATAATTTCCTAAATCTGTTGAATCCTCTAAAGTAGAAGCTATAGCAGTCTTGAACACCTTTTTCATTAAATTTATAGTATTACCATCAAATACAATTATTTCCTCTTTAATTTTTTCTATACAATTATTTATAGTTTCTATAGTTGCATCAACATCCTCTGGCGCTACTGCTGCATAGATATATAAAGTTTTCAAGTTGTTTGTTAAGTCAAGACTTGTATAAATATCATAAGCAAGTCCCCTATCTTCTC
>NZ_DHYX01000091.1:34991-35560 GCF_002414285.1 Clostridium sp. UBA5119
CTAAAATATTTTTTAACTAACTCTATTACATATTCATGTTCATAAGATGATACCACTGTTATCACTGTATTATTAGAAACATAGTGATTATTATAATATCTTATCAAATCTTCTCTACTAATTGACTTTACAATCTCTTCTTTTCCTATTACATCAATCTTCAATGGACTATGAGTAAATGCCATATCATTTATTTTCTGGAAAGATAAATCTTCTACATCATCCTTACCACTTCTTAATTCTGCTAATATTACTCCTCTTTCCTTCTCAATGTGTTCCTCTAAAAAAGTAGGATGTTGAAGTAAGTCACTAATTAATTCTAAACTTACATCTAATTCTTCATTTAAAGTAGTAGTATTAAAAACAGTGGACATATAATCTGTATAAGCATTATACTCTCCACCTAAATTTTCTAAATCACCATTTAATTTTTCATTATCTCTATTTACAGTTCCCTTAAAAAGCATATGCTCTATGAAATGAGATATACCACGTTCTTGCTTTTCTTCACAAACAGCTCCAACCATAACTCCTATATTTAACGAAGCTATTTGGGTTTCTTTTCTTAT